>RXIE01000012.1 GCA_004212135.1 Candidatus Methanophagales archaeon ANME-1-THS
GCGACCGGGTCGATAGGAATGTATCATATAAAGGGGATAACTCCCGAGGCTGAAGCGCTGGAATCACCGCGGGAGAAGATAGAACTTGAAAAGAAGGATATAACGAGGTTTTTCGAGAAGCAGGGAGATGCTGAGGTGATAGCGATTGGCTGTCCGCATTGCTCCGCGCTCGAGCTCTATCGTCTCTCTGAGCTCTTGGAGGCAGAAGCCAAAGGAAGGAAGGTGAGCAGAGATTTCTTCATATTCACCGCGAAAGCAATAAAGGAACGCATGCACGCTGTGGTGAAAAAGCTAGAAGCGTATGGTGCAACGGTGATCTGCGATACCTGTTTCGTGGTTTCACCCGCTTTCGAGCATTATAACGCCGTGATCACTAACTCTGGCAAGATGCTGAGATACGTACCGCTCCTCTGCGGGAATGCAACAGTACGCTTGTGCAAGACGGAAGAGTGTGTGAGGCGGGCATTCTGAAATGTGTTTTTATATACTCTTATCATCTATTCATTACAATAACTGACCACAACGCAAGTAAGATAAAATGCCGAAAAGACACCGACCACGGAGGGGGTCGCTCGCCTTCTCTCCACGGAAGCGAGCGCGGAGTGAGATCTGCAGGATAAAAAGAGACCAGTTAGCGGTCGGCAGGAAGATACAGGGCTTTGTAGGCTATAAAGCCGGAATGACACACCTTATTCTGACCGATGACCGCCCCAACAGCCTGACCAAGGGTATGGAGATAGCGGTATCTGCAACGATACTCGAGACACCGCCTATGCGGGTAGAAGCAGTCCGCCTGTATAAGGATACGTCCTACGGCGAAAGAGCGGTAACAGAAGTATGGGCCCAGTCCGCGACCGGGGACGGAGGAGATCTCGGGGCAATCGAGGAGATAATCAAACGTAATGGCGCTAATAAAGCATTTCATTTGCACCTCATCGCATCTGCGCAACCCGCGCTCGTGGGTGGCGTGCCCAAGAAGAAGCGCGAACTCATGGAGATCAAGATGAGTGACGATATTGATAAAGACCTTGAGTATGCGAAAGAGGTACTTGGAAAAAAGTTAAGGGCGAAAGACGTTGTAAAGGAAGGCGATTTTGTGGATGTAACCGCGGTGACGACCGGTAAAGGGACACAGGGACCCGTCAAGAGATGGGGGATTATGACCCAAATAGCAAAAACGGGAAGGTCTGGAAGAAGCCGACATGTTGGTTGTATCGGCGGCTGGAGACCTCGCAGGGTCAGATGGCGAGTCCCACAACTCGGACAGACCGGCTATCATCAGCGGACAGAGTATAACAAGCGAATCTTGAAGATTGGAGATAAGGGCGAAGAGATAACACCACCCGGTGGATTCGTGCGGTACGGCATCGTGAGAAATGAATATATTCTTCTGAAAGGAAGTGTTCCGGGCCCGAGAAAGCGGCTCATACGAATCTCGCACGCTATACGAGTTCATCCCAGGTTAGGTGTACCAGAAATTGTTTATATAAGCAAGAAGTCACAACAGGGGAGATAAGAAGACGAGAGAAGAAGAGCAATGGTCGAAGAGGTAAAGAGCACAGCTAAAGTGGTGGACTTATCGGGGAACGTGGTAAAGGAAATCACACTACCTCCGGTGTTTAGGGAAGAGTACAGACCCGATCTGATAAAGAGAGCAGTGCTCGCACTGCAATCAAACCGACTGCAACCGAAAGGTTCAGACCCGTTAGCCGGGAAGCGAACATCTGCAGAGAGCTGGGGCGTCGGACGAGGAGTTTCCCGAGTCCCACGCATACGGGGTGGCAGCAGAGCAGCACGAGCACCCCAAACGGTTGGTGGGAGAAGTCCTCACCCACCAAAGACTGAGAAGGTTCTGAAAGAGAAGATAAACAAAAAAGAGAGAAGGAAAGCAATAAGGTCTGCTATTGCGGCCACGGTGAACCCCGAAGTCGTTCGAAAGCGAGGGCATCGATTCGGCACCGAGGTCGAACTACCAATCATCGTTGAGGATTCATTCGCACACCTGGAGAAGACCTCCGAGGTCGGGGGCGTCTTAAAGTCCGTGGGTGTCTGGGATGATATCATTCGTGCAAAGGACCGAAAGATACGGGCTGGTAGAGGGAAGATGAGGGGGAGGCGATACAAGTCCAAAAAAAGTATTTTAATTGTCATTTCAGGCGAGGAAGAAACCGAGGCGGGCAATAGGATAAAGAAAGTGGCAAAGAATTTGCCGGGCGTCGATGTCTCCCGTGTGGAAGAGCTTAATGCCGAGCTGCTCGCACCAGGAACGCACCCGGGCCGGTTGACCATATGGACGGAATCCTCGCTCTCCAAGCTTGCTACGTTGGAGTGATGACCATGGTAAAAAAACTCAAGTACATAGTTCCGAGCGAAAAAGCAACAAATATGATCGATTCGGAGAACAAACTCCAGTTCATTGTCGATTTACGGGCGACCAGGAACGAGATAAAGCGCGAGGTAGAGCGGGTATTTGAGACGCCGGTGAAGAGCGTGAAGACCATGATAACCTTTAAAGGTGAGAAGAAGGCAATAATAGAATTAGAGGAAGAAGATAAGGCAAAGGAGATAGGGACTTCACTTGGAATACTATAAATCGAGGTGACCATGGGCAAACGAATAATAGCGCAGAGGAGAGGAAGAGGATCGTCCACATTCAGAGCACCTTCACATCGGTATAAAGGAAATCTCGAACACGTGCGGGTGAATAAGAATGAAACGGTCTCAGGACGTGTCGTCGAAATTCTGCACGATCCCGCACGGAGTGCACCGATCGCTCGTATCACGATGGAGCGAACGGATAACGGTCAGAAGCACGAAGAGGAGCGGTTTATTATTATACCTGAAGGGATAGGAGAAGGGGATTCGGTATCGTACGGTGAGGCTGCCGCGATAAAGACCGGAAATACCGTCCCTCTTCGCAATATACCTGAAGGAATTACCATTTGCAACATTGAAGCGAGACCGAACGACGGGGGCAAGTTCGTGCGGTCATCAGGTGGTAGTGCCACGGTGTTAGCGCATGAACAGGGAACGGGACAAACGCTCGTGGTGCTTCCGAGCGGGCAGAAGAAATGGCTCTCCTCGGATTGCTTTGCTACCATCGGAGTGGTTGCTGGCGGGGGTCGCACCGAGAAGCCGTTTGTCAAAGCGGGAAAGAAATATCATAAGATGAAAGCTCATTCGGGCAAATACCCGAAGGTGCGGGGAGTGGCTATGAATCCCGTGGACCATCCCCATGGCGGAGGCAGTCATCAGCATGTTGGCAAGCCGAAAACGCCCGGGAGAGGTGCACCACCAGGAAGGAAGGTGGGGAGCATAGCGGCAAGACGGACTGGTAGGAAATGAGGTGAATGAGGAGACATGGCAAAGAAGAAAGTTAAGGCTAAAACAACCTTGAAGAAGGAGGAGGAGTTCACGTATCGGGGCTATACCGTGGCAAAGCTCAAGAAGATGAAGCTCGAAGAGCTGGCTGGATTACTGGGCGCGAGATCACGAAGGAAACTCAAACGAACGTTGCGAGCCGAAGAGGAGAAATTGCACGAGGAGATAAATGCGGGTAAGGAGAATATTAAAACTCATTTGCGAGATACCATCGTTCTGCCGAACATGGTGGGCAAGAAGATTGGGATACATAATGGAAAAGGGTTTGAATATGTGGAGATCAAGCCCGAGATGATCGGGCATTATCTGGGTGAGTTTGCTTTGACACGCAAGAAAGTGACGCACGGAGCTGCGGGTGTAGGCGCGACGAGGTCTTCAAAGTATGTGCCACTGAAGTAGCGAGCAACGAGAAGAAGATGGCAAGGCTAAAATTTTACGCGGAACACGAACTTGATCCTGAAACAACGGCAAAGGCAATGGCTTCTGAACTCCATATATCGCCCAAGCATGCATACGAGATCTGTAGAGCAGTCAAGGGGAGAAGAGTGGAGGAGGCCGAGGAATTTCTGGTCAAGGTGCTGAATCTGAAGGTTGCGGTCCCCTTCAAACGTTATAAGAAGAAAGTAGCGCATCGAAGGGGACTTAAAAAGTGGTATGCCGGGCGATACCCGGTGAAGGCCACCGCTGAGATTTTAAAATTGCTACGAGATGCGAAAAGCAACGCGGAATACAAGGGGCTTGATCTCGATGCATTGCGTATCTGGCGTGCCACCACGAAGCAAGGTCGCACGATACGCGGAATAATGCCCCGTGCCTTTGGTCGTGCTACACCACGGGATACTGAGACGGTCACCGTTGAAATCGTCCTGAGAGAAGAGAGAGGGTAGGATAAAGAAGTGTCAGAGAAGATATTCGTCGAGGAAGGGATAAAGAAAGTACGCATGAACGAGTTCTTCAGGAACGAGCTGGAACGAGCGGGTTATGGCGGCATGGAGATAAAAAGAACCCCTATGGGCACGCAGATAACCGTGAAAGTCGAGAAGCCGGGGATGATTATCGGAAAAGATGGTAAGAGAATCAAACGGGTAACTGACGAGATAACACGCCGGCAGGAACTGGATAACCCCCAGATCGATGTCCAGCCCATCGAGGTACCAGAACTGAATGCACAATTGATGGCGAACCGGCTTGCAAAGCTCATCGAACGCGGATGGCATTTCAGAAGGGCAGGAAGGTCAACGCTCCAGAGGATTATGGATATGGGAGCACTGGGCTGCGAAATTACCATGTCAGGCAAACTCAAAGGACCTCGTGGACGAATGGAGAAGATGGTTGACGGCTTTCTGGAGAAAGCCGAGAGACAGGAAATCCCCGGGAAGCTCATCGGCCTGGTTTCGCCTCATGCGGGATATGTGTTCTCCGGGCCTGTTGCGGCCTGGGCCTACA
>RXIE01000007.1 GCA_004212135.1 Candidatus Methanophagales archaeon ANME-1-THS
GACCTCACCCTCCTTCGACAGATAGACGTGAACTTCCAGCTTGTACTTCCGGTTGAGTTCCTCTATGAGCGTAATAGTCTCGCGAATTTTATCACCGGACCCCGTTATCCCCCATGCAATCCTCACGTGCGTCCTCATATATCTTTTGATCACTGTTCCTAAAGAAAAATCTCGGAACCGTACCTCCTCTGTTAAGCGTTAATCATTCTCCAGTTCGCTGTGTGGCTCTGCATCTTTGTACCCGTCGTGGTACATTACCACTATGGATGTGCATACCGCTTCACGACATCCTCGATCTCCTCGATCTGGCTCAGGACCGTGATTCCCCGCATCCTTCTGAGCTTCTCCACGTTCTCAACGTCCACTTTTCGAACACGCAACGTCAGATCTCTGCCGCCGGGGAGCTTGGTAATGATCTCGCCCTCTCGCTGATCCACCGGGAAGATGTAGACCGGTACATCCACTTTCATTGCCTGTGCAGCCGAATTTGAGATGAGTGAATCGGCAATGCCATGCGCGATCTTTGCCACGGTATTTGCGGTCGCGGGGGCGATTAAGAAGAGCCCGTAGGTGCCTAATTGGAGTTTGCCCGTAAGGAAGGGATTATTTGGCCCTTTTTCCAGGATCACCTTGGGAAAGCTCGCTTTGAGCTCATCCAGATACGTGTAAAACCGTAATACGACCTCAGCCTGAGCGGAGAGATAAACATGAATCTCAAGGTTATACGTTCTGGCGTACGCTTTCATGAGCGAAAGTACCTCACCCATATAATCGCCCGAACCGGTAATGCCCCATGCTATCCTTTTCGGCGAGCTCATACGCGCTTGTCGCCTCCCTGCAGCATACGCCATACCTCCACGAGCCTATCAACAGTCTTATAAAGACTCTTCAAGCCTTCTTTATCCTCCTCAACACCCGCGGCACCTTTGTCCTTCGACCAGAAGGTTGCACCAAGGTTCGCACCGAAGGCTCCGCCACCCACCGGAATCATCTCATTGATCACATAAAAGTCGGTGATAGCCCTGATTGCAGGCTCCTGCCCACCTATCCGGTCTCCGCCGTCAGCAATCGCCCCGCCGAGCTTCCCCCTCAGCCCATGGGGATTGCTCGCCGCAAATGCTCGCATACGGTCAATAAGGACCTTTGCCTGACCGCTGAGTGTCCCCTGATACACCGGCGTTCCAATCAAGACCGCATCCGCCCATGCAAATCCCGCATAGACCTCAGTCATTCCATCATCGTGAACGCAACTTTTTTCTTTGATGCAGTGGTCGCAGTGCAGGCAGAAGTTGAGTTTCTTGCCACGAACCGTGAAGTATCGGGTCTCCGCATTCCACCGCTCTTCCGCATATCGCAACGCCTCCCGAACGATCCAATCCGTCGCACCCTGTCGCGGACTCCCGCAGATGCCAAAGAGTTTGACCATCTGAGTTCAGCCGCCATCCAATCTGAACCCTTCTTTCATGCCAAACCAGCCCGCAGGATCCATCAGATACTCGCGATAATCCCAGAGACTGAGGTAATGTCCTCGCTCCTCATGTTCAAGCGCAATGAAAAATCTGGTTTCAAACGGGTCAGAAGCTTTCTCTGCCAGCTCATGGTAGAACTTAATGCTTTGCTCCTCCCTCGCAATACCGATCTTCAGTATCCCTAAACTCACCTCAATATCCTTTTTATTTTTATTCAGCTCTTCAAGATCTTTCGGAGAGACTGATTTGATCTGCACCGCATCGCCTATCGAGGTCACCAGTTTCGGCCATGCTCGTTCTTCCCTGAGCCGGTCATAGACCCGTTTAACCATGGTGAGGTGCTTCTCTTCTTCGCTTGCAAACGAGGTGAACATATCTCTGGCAAACGTATTGGTTACCTTCTCTCTCGCGTCCAGGTAAAACCTCTTTGCCTCCTCTTCGCGTTTCATGGCGATCTCGAGCGCCTTCAATCTTTCATCCATCGCTTCACATCACCTTCTGCAAACTCAGGTCAAACATCCTCTTCGTCTCTTTCGCAAGTTCATCAGGAAGCCCGGTAATGTCCACATTCAAAAATCCGCGAATGATCACCGAGATCGCTTCTTCTTCACTCAACCCACGTGACATGAGGTATTGGATCTCCTCTTCCGCAATCTTGCCAACCGCAGCCTCGTGCGAAAGGTCGAGGTCTTTTCGGGAGGCTTTGAGTTCCGGGATCGATTCTACTACAGATGTATCGGAGAGCATTAAGCCTCGGCACTCGAGATGCCCTTTTACATGCTCGGCTGTTCCATTAATATCACCACGTGCAATGACCTTTGCGTTATCCGTCGCAATCACTCTCGAAATAAGTTCAGCTCTGCTTCCTTCGCCCTGAAGCACCGCTCTCGAACCCACGTCGATCTTCGAATTACCGGGAGCAAAAATAATCGATTGGAAATTAGCCCGTGCGTTTTTTCCCACACAATACGCGGTCGGATACATCTGAATCGATTTCACCGGCTTCATTAAGATATAGTTGTTGATAAACACGCCATCGTCCTCGATCATCACCGCACTTCTCGGTCTCACATCAATGCCACCAGTCCAGTTGTGGACCATGGTAAAGGTGATCTTTGCACCTCGCCTGACATAAAACTCTGAGATTCCGATATGCAGTGCCGAATTGACAGCATGGGAAACTGAACAGCCGGTAATGATATGCAGTTCCGAGTTCTCTTCTGCAATGATGATATTATGCACGTTCTGCCTGATTTTATCAGCGGTGATGAAGAGGCACGCTTGTACCGGTATCGTCACCTTTGAGCCCGCTGCAGCCCGTATAAAATAGCCATGACTCGGCGCTAATTCGACCTCCGCGGTATATTTATCTGCATCTACGGGAACTGCCTTCCACAAATAGTCCTTGAGCCCATTATACTTCGAGAGCGCATCCGTCGTGCTCATGACCTCCAACCCCTTGTAGAGTGCCCTTGAAAAGACTACAGAACGGTCGCGCTGTAAAAATGAACCTGATCTATCCTTCTCCGATGGCTCAATACCGGCTTCGAGCAGATCCTGCTTATAGTCTTTGGCTATCTCGCCCAGTGAGGTAATGGGCTGGTGTTCACCCGCCTCGGTCGTATACTGTTCAAGGTCCACATCCTCGCCCAGCAGAGCTTTTTTAGTCTTCGCGCGCTGCGCACGATCACTTATCTCTTGGCTCATTCCTTACACACCCTCTTTCCACATAATTCGACACATCGCTCAAATCCTTCTTCCATAATCTCTTTGGTTATCTCGTCAGGGATGCCCGAGCACGCGATCCGCCCATCAAGCATCACATGTGCACGGTCTGGCTTCAGGTAACGCATGATGAACCCACTATGCGTGATGATGAGCCCTGATCGCTCTCTCTGACTCGGTATCTTATCTCTGCCCAGAAGCTCATTCATGAGATCGCCGATGAGCTCGATATTCTCGACATCCACACCCGAGTCAGGTTCGTCGAACATGAGGAAGTCCGGAGTTTGCGCAAGAAGCTGGAGTATCTCCGAGCGTTTGACCTCACCACCTGAAAATCCAAGGTTCACATCACGGTTCAGAAATTGAACGGGTATATTGAGCCTCTTGCCAAGCTCGATCACGCGCTCGTCGATCGTTCCTTCCTTCCGCCCCAGCGCGATATTCACCATATCGCCGAGCTTGACACCCCGGATCTCGGGCGGGTGCTGGAACGACATCCCTATGCCCAGTTTCACCCGTTCGTTCGTTGGAAGATTGGTGATATCCACATCCTTAAACATGATAGTCCCCTTCTTGACCTTATAAGTGGGGAACCCGAGTATGGTCATCAAGAGCGTGGTCTTCCCACAGCCATTCGGGCCAAATAACACATGTACCTCGCCACGTTCAATACAGAGATTCAAATCCGTTATAATCTCCTTTCCCTCGACCTCGACCGTCAAATCTCTTATTTCCAGCATCTTACACCCTGCGGGTGCGGTCATCGATTCCATAGTTTCACCATAAAAAATAAAAAAGGGGAAAAAATTTAAAGCTTCTTCTTGCAGAGATACCAATCGACGCAGGTATATCCTTCCTTCATTCGCTTATCTGCCATCTCTTGTGTCTTTGGTGGCGGGACGACGACTTCTTCGCCCGGTCTCCAGTTCGCGGGTGTCGCAACGCCGTACTTGTCGGTCGTCTGGAATGCATCGATCATCCGCAGGATCTCATCCATATTTCGTCCATTGGTCAGCGGATAGTAGAGCATCGCCCTCAAGATCCCCTCGGGATCGATCACAAAGACGCACCGAACTGTTGCAGTACTGCTCTGCCCGGGATGAATCATTCCGTACTTCATCGCGATATCCTTCGACAAATCGGCTATTATGGGGAAGGGAATCTTCACACCGACTTTCTCTTCAATGTTTCGTGCCCACGCGATATGGGACGAGACACTGTCGATACTCAACCCCAGCAGCTCTGTGTTTCGCTTCTTCAGCTCGTTGTAGATCTTGGCAAAGGCAATGAACTCAGTTGTGCAGACGGGCGTGAAATCGGCTGGATGTGAGAAGAGAACCAACCATTTCCCCTTGAAATCTTTCAAGTGCAGTTTCCCAAAGGTGGTATCAGCTTCAAAATCCGGGGCAGGTTCCCCGAGCAATGGGAGATGCACCCCTTTCTTCTCTTCAAGCTCTTTTTCCATTTTTATCACCTCCTAAACAGGTATTTTTACCTTCCATTATTTCACTTCGATCTTCTTCACCTCTTCCTCTGCCAGCTTCGGCAGCTCGATCTGGAGCACGCCGTTCTTTA
>RXIE01000169.1 GCA_004212135.1 Candidatus Methanophagales archaeon ANME-1-THS
AGTTGCTCCTGAGATAGTCTTCAAACGCTGGTATCATAATGACATTCCCTTCCTCGCAATGATGCTCCCCCTCGTGGTTGTGTAATATAAGTCCCCTCTCCGCCCCACCAAGCCATTCAATTCGAGGATCTTCAAAGATTCTTCCACCTGGTCTTCCGCCATCCCGGAGGTCTTTTGCGCCTCCAGGACTATCTGCTCCTGAGAAATGGTCTGTGATGAGGCATTGGCGATGACACGGAGGATCTGCATATTTTTATCTAATATGAACATTTTATTTGCTACCAGTGAGCTCTGGCATTGAGTAATAAAAGATCATATGATTTCATAAAAATCTTTTTGAAATTGAAAAAAATACAACAACCATGCTACAAATTTTTTACTATAACTGCACCATCATTGACAAAAAGACCGACACGACGCCGTTCAGGAAAGATTATCTGTGCGAGAGCTCATGCAAAGACTGGGGTGAGAAATTACCCTCGAGGCGCTATAAACCGAGCAGGAGGTGGCAAAGAATGGATGAAGAGCCGCTGGGAAGGTATGGTGCAGTCCTTATAGGTGCTCTGGTCGTGCTCTGCATGCTGGTCAGTTGTGGTTGTATCGGAAGAGATAAAATCGGAGAGATAACCAGTAATCCTTCATCGTATGAGGGTAAGACGGTGAAGATAAAAGGGACGGTTATCGATACGTTCTCGGTTCCCCTCGTAACTCAAGGTGCTTACCAGGTGAGCGATGGCACGGGAAGTATCTGGGTCGTAACAACGCGGGGTGTTCCCGCGGAAGGTGAAAAGATAGCGGTTACCGGCACGGCCAGACCAGCATTTAAGATAGCAGGTCGATCATTCGGCATGGTTATTATGGAAAGCACGAGGGGTTAACTTGACCACGCCTGGAATCGGGTCTGGAGTATACTCAAAAGGAAGGGATAACCAATCCACTGCGATAACCCTCCGATTTGGGCGAAGAACGAAACAATTCGAGGTTATACAACGCCCGATACCCCATATCATCGTTGATTCGAATAAGGAGCTCCACGGGTGGTGGAACGGGGTGGAACCATATGGAAACAGGGAATGCACGGCGGAGCGGCTCTTAATAAACCCGTACAACGGTTGTAGCCATAACTGCCTCTATTGTTACTCACATGCGTTCGGGGGTTATTTCAGGACTGCGCGCGAAGAAGGCGTCATTGCAGTCTTCCTGGATTTTGATCGAAAAGTCGCACGGCAACTGGATAGACTCAGGATTGCAAGCTGTGGATATCTCTCCCCGGTCACCGATCCGTTCCAGCCGATAAATGACCGATATCAGTTGAGCGAGAGGATCATCAAGGAGTTCGTCGATCGCAATCTCCCGGTGAAGTTCACCACCAAAGGACGGATGAGTGAGACGGCACTCAAGTTGATGAAAAGACAGGAGCATGCCTTCGGGGAAGTATCTCTGCTCACGCTCGATGAAGATAAGCGAGAGCGATTGATGGCGGGTGGTGCATCGACTGACGAGCTCGTGCGAACCATCGAACGGCTCGCAAATGAGGATAAGGTCGCCGTGTGTAGAATTGATCCTATCATCCCGTACGTAACGGATACCCGAGAGGATCTGGAGGAGTTGGTGCGGCACGTGGTTGAGGCGGGTGCAGGACATATCATAACGAGCTGTCTGGACATTCCAAAAGCGATGAAGTATCTTGTCTGTGAGGAACTGGAGAAGAGGTTTGGAATTCACAAGAGGATGCTCGATCACGTGTATACCGAAGAGCTCAGCGGACGCCTGCATGCAAGAATAGAATACCGGAGAAAGCTGTTTACCATGATGCGCGCACTTTGTGATGAGCACCGGGTGACCATGGCGCTCTGTATGGAGTTCGAGGCGGTGGGAGGAAAGCAGGTCGCAGGCTTGAATAAGGAGTTTATGACCGCTCATAATTGCGAGGGCGTTGATATACCGCTGTATGTACGACACGGTGATCGATTCGAGCCGGTTGAGGGCTGTGCTGGGAATTGTTTACACTGCCACAGCTCGAATAAAGAGCCTGTATGCGGGGTTCCAGACCTGAAGAAGGCGGGTGCGTGGAGATTAAGGGATTACCGACGGTGGAGTACCCGTCTAGTGGATGTGAACAGGCAGCACTCCGGTTAAAATTAATTAGTTCTGATCGATGATACGGTAGTGTGGTAAGGAGATGGACACCGCGATTTATCTGCTGAGAATGATAATCCTCATTACCGCAGGCGTGATCTTTGCGAATATCGTACTCGAAAGCGGCGTGATGAGAAAAATATCACCACTCATGCGACCATTCTGCCAAGCATCGAACCTCCCGAGAGAGGGTGCATTCTCGCTCTTCACCTCGTTTTTTAATCCCACAGCAGGGAAATCGACCTTAGCGGGGTTTTATCACGAGGGTAAACTTGGCGAAAGGGAGACGATACTCACACTGCTCATGAGCACCTTTCCGATTGTCGTGGGTGAATCGCTCTTCAGAGTGCATGCGCCCATCGCACTCGTCCTCTTAGGTCCTGTTATTGGCAGCATTTATCTCGCTCTCGGTCTTCTCTCCGCGTTTCTCCAGTCATTTGCCGCTCTCATTTATGCCAAAATGCGCTTTCCTCCACCGACCTGCATCGATGACCAGATCTATACAGAACCCCCCAGGCTATCCGGCAACCAGAAGCTGAAAACGGCACTGAAGAAGTCATTTAACTCGTTAAAACAGATCATACCCATACTGGTGGTTGCATTTGTGCTCATCGAGATTCTTTTCGAGGAGGGCATTATGAACCATATCAGCGTACTCTTCGATCCCGTCTTACGGGTATTAGATCTGCCCGGCGAGGTGATAACCGCGCTCGTAGCAGAATTAGCACACTTCTCCGCAGCCTACGCCACGGTCGCCGCGCTCCTCGCCAAAGGAGTGATAACTGCAAAACAAGCTATCTTAACTCTGCTGATTGGAAGCATGCTCACGATAACCCTCGTCTATGTGAAATACAGTATTTCTATGTACCTCTCACTGTTTGGAAAGCTCGGCGTCAAGATAACCGCTATAACATACCTGAGCAGTATGAGTGCAAAACTCTTCACGATTCTTTTGGTTGTAGTCGTGATGTGAGATACACAAAGCCTATTTAGTTCTTTTCCAATCTCACGGTAGTATTGAAAAATATCCTGTTCCGTTCTTCTTCAATATTGCACAAATTTGCGATAATACGAATTAAAAAATAAAAAGAGAAAAAAAATGGGTGGTAGCTATACAGTTATGGAGTCACATGTCTCTTTGTTTTTCGTCTCATCGTACTGCCAATTATCCTTTGTCACATCAGTCACACAAAATTGAATAGTTCCATGCTTTCTTACCCATCCTGTATTAAACGTGACGAGCCCCTTACTATCAGTAGTCCCCGAAACGTTGGACCGGCATCTGCCACCGGTGGCTGGGTCGGCCCGGTTTGAGGAGCCGCTTCGTCTGCATCAACCAGCCCATACCCATACTGAGAATCCCTTCCCGTTTTGCCCAGATCGTCCGCAGTCTACGCCACGCGCCGCCTTACCCCGGTGTTTGTTAACGTCGGGTCAGAAGCTATAACTAGGGCTGCCGTTCCACTCACCATTGGGCATGCCATTGAAGTGCCACTGAGCGTTGCATACCTGTTGTCCCAATAGGTCGAATAAATATTCACTCCGGGAGCAGCGAGTTCAACGGCTGGTCCTGTACTTGAGAAAATCGCTCTTCTATTACTACTATCTGTTGCTGCAACTGCAATGACGTTAGCGTATCTGGCGGGATAAATAACATTGTCAACAACGCCCCACGTACCCTCATTTCCTGCTGCCCCAACGAGCAGGATCCCAGCGTTATACGCATCATTAATCCACGGTTCAATCCCTGGATCTCCGCTCTTATACGACGATCCAAAACTCATCGAAATCACCTGTATATCAGTGTTGATGCACCACTCAAGCGCTTTGATAACATCACTATAGTATCCATAGCCGTCATCTGAGAATAGTTTTAACGCGTATAAATCCGCTTCCGGTGCAACACCGATAACCCCCTCTTTGTTTCCCATCACGGCTGCAACAATACCCGCGCAGTGTGTGCCATGCCCATCGAGTGAGAAAAAGAGAGAAGTAGAATCACCTCTACGTATCACGTTCATTGACCAATCCCTACTGATACTTGAAAAATACCAGTTGAATGAAGAGATAATAGGGGGTTTGGAGAGCACAATATCTCTCTGAAGATCACCACAAGAGGGATAGAAAAATGGTGAGAGGAGGTAGGAGCGAATACCTCCTGCTCACAGCGTCACGATTGAGGTCAAATCTCCGCGCCCACCAAGGTCCTCGTTCTGGTCACTCCTCTGACCGCTTGAATCTTTTCAAGTATCGTTGCGGTGGCGGTTTTAAGATCCACCGTCTCGGCTATCACGAGGAAATCATACGCTCCGAAGAGAGGATAGACTTCTAGGCCCGTCTTTTTAAGCTGAGCAAGCACCTCTTTGGCTTTGCCAACCTCCGCGTTGACCAGTGTAAATACCTTTACCACCTTCAGTCACCCCCTCTAACTATTATATTTTAGCGTATTTAAATTTTAAATGCTTAAGTTGCATATAGTGCATCTGCTACCTTACAATGGAACGGATCGTATGCCCAGGTGCCCAGAGAGAAAGGCGACAATATCTTCAGAGGTACTCCATTTTAACTTTTTATGAGGAGATTTGAAACACGAACGCCTTTCACTTCAAAGATATCATTTCCTAGCCGAACTTTCTTGCCTAAAAAGGCAGGATTACTGATCACTTCTGCCAGTTTAACCTTCCCCCATTCCTCTTTTTCTTCCACTTCCCTGACAACCCCCTCGTTTCTATAGGAAAGATGCCTTATTTATAGTTAACTAATAAAAAGACTGCTGAACTTGAGCAATAATCAGCGCACCCGACCCGCGTCCTCCTTCCACCGCGAGTGGTTGGGCTGAGAGGGGCGGTGAGATGAGTGATCGTGGGTTGGTGAATCCAGTCCACGCCGCCGGCAGGACTCGAACCTGCGACAACCCGGTTAACAGCCGGGCACTCTACCAACTGAGTTACGGCGGCACGGAGCGAGGTAATTCAGCGTTATCTCTACTCTATCTATCAGATACTTAAAAGGTTTGTGAATTACCAGTTCGATTCGCGGATGAGTTCCTTCAAGAAAATTTTATACCGCCCCAACTTACCGCCATAATTCCCCGCTGAGATCGTTACCAGTCCCTTAACATCCCTTACGCTCTCCATTGCGGCTCTCATCGCTTCTTTTACCGAATCAAGCGAGAGGCCATTGATAACGATCTCCGGGATACACGTGACATCATCGGGAACCTTCGATCCGCTGAGTCGCGCCTTTAACGTGGGGCAATACGGATGGTTAGTCGTGGGGCCTATCTCCGGGTACTTCGTCTCTGGTTTGGAGCCTGCTGCACAGATATCAAAGGGTGTAATAGCGCCTTCTATCCTCCTGATTGCCGCAACGGCCTTATCACCCGCTTCTAATGCGGACGCTAAGCTCCTGCATAGGAACCAAAGGTTTCCGCCCATCACACCTTTGGTATAGCTTAGATATCGTTCGATCACGAATTCACCCATCATGATCGGGACCACGATGACCTCTCGTCCGTACCGATGCTCGATGGTCTCGTACCCATCACCACAATGCCCAACTCGCGCCATGGTATCAATCCGCGTCGGCGCATCGAGCGCATTGAAGACCGACGTGGTCGGTACGACCAGTATCCCCTGCCTTATTCGTTTCGAGACCTCATATGCAAGCTTCTCCGGGGCGCGCTCATCATAGTTCACCCAGAGTTGAATGAGTGCACCCTTTCTCCCATCGGGCGTTTCGCGCTCGTCCAACCACTTCTCTATCCCACCCTCTGATTCGCCGAAGACCGTAGAGGGCAATGCGGTGGCACGGTAAGCCGCTTGCCTCAATCGCTTCTCATCCTTCGCGGTTATACAGAGGCGTGCAACCAACCCATCAAAGGCCTCACAATACGTCGCTTCTATCTCCATTTTTCTCAACCGAAAATTGATCTCTCTATTATCAGTTTCTTACCCACTTATTTTTCCATACACTGCTACCCGTGAACGTACCGCTGAGATGAAGTTTCGCGTGGCCATCCCTCACTGCTCTAAAGGTGCGGATGAGAGCGCTGCACGCTTCGCCTCCCTCTGCACCTCCCATTTTGCTTGGGTGAGAGAGAGGGTACCGAAAGATATAAATAGACTGGTAACGAACCTTCACCGTGGGGAAGGGAGTAAAGCGAACCGCTTGACATCGGAACCCACGTCGTCGGAACGCTGATGCGGACGTTTATCCCTCCGCTCCCTTCCCTAAGCCTTTTGCCAGGCCTCTTGCTCCTCTTCCCGTCTTTTAATCGAACCCGATCACCGTTCAATCACCGGCAAACAGGAACCATACTCACTGAATCTTCGTTGCAAAGAAGAATGCCGGGATAAAATGGATGAAATGCTCAACACGACCAGTGATTCGTGGCGTGAAGAGATAAGAGAAGTCGGAGGTTATATTAATCACCCTTTGCTATAATCCGAGTTAGGTGTTATCTTCCAACTGTCTATAAAGTTCCTCACCAACACATTCTTTAATCGTTTCATTTAATTTCGTTTCTTCATCTTTATTGACTACTGGCTTTTTTTCTGGTTTCCTGGTTGGTAAAATTGGTGTCTTTATTAATTTTTGTTCTTTATTTCCATCGATTTTAGGCTTTGTTCCGAGCTCCCGTAGTGGTGGGATATGCGTTTCTATTAATTTTATCTCCTTAGTTCCATTTACTTCAAAAGCTAAATATCTAAATAATCTGAGCTTAATATCAGTACGAATATATTTAGCCTCTTTTACCACTTTATCATCGAAATCCGGAGCAATGAGAAATAGTTGTGGCATTTGTTCGTTAAATATAACGCCCGGTAATCGCTCTTTATATGCATCCACTATCCAATCGATACCCTGCTCCACCAGCCAATCATAGTACTCTAAAGCCTGCCTTAATTGATCTCCATCACTCGTGACTTTCAACTCGATAAGTGTTACTGTTCCTCTGGCATCCACGCCTAAAAAAGCCCACCTTTTCGATTCTGAGGTCTTCCTTCGCTGTGTTATAATGTTAAAGTTCTCCTCAATCTGGTTTGGGTCTCTAACCAGCAGCGATTCGAGTTCTGCTTCATCCCTAATTTTTGCTTCTTTCAATACCATCTTGATACCTCCACGAGGAGAGCGAGAGAAGGTGCATGGACGTTGAGCACGGAGTGGTCATGGCGATGCCGGTGGGGGGTGGAAGCACCCGCACCGGTTAGGGGCCCTTACTTTTTCCGAACCTCTGATTCATATCCGAATAGATCAGGTACATATCAAATCGCCGGACAAAATCTTTTTTGCCTTTTTTAAAAGTCTGAGGTGGACTATGCTCCCCGATAAAATCTTTTTTCTCACTTTTTAACGTCTGCTTAAGCGTATTCACTTCATTTTCAGCCTGCTGATTACCATCTCTACCGATCAGGAAGGATAGAGTTTTCATCGTAAGTGGTGCTCAGGTGATGGTGCTTGCCGCGATTAGGCAATATTAAAGTATTGTAATAAAATTTGTCTCCTCTAAAAAGCCTTTTGCTCGCTTAAAATTTTATGTACAGTATTGATAATTTTATTTACACAATCTCCGGGATCGTGCCTGCTCTCTCCCGCACATTATGAATGCAGGTGCAAAGCGAGATGAGGGCAATGATTCTGATAATTTTTTAACGAATGTGTTGTAAAAAAATTGAATGATAGAAACATTTTAGTACGGTTCTTGGGTTAAGATCTATACAACTACAGGACGTCATACCTTCCACGACAAATGGAGACGAACATACCGCTTAAGGAGATCATGGTGCGAGAGGTCGTGAAGAGTGATCTGGATTTAAGCGTGCTGGAAGCAGCGAAGCTGATGCGGAAATATGAGGTGAATTGTATTGTCGTGCTTGACCAGGAAGAGCCGGTGGGTATCGTGACAGAAGGCGATATCATCAGCGAGCTTGTGAGTAAGGACATAAAGGCGAGCACGGTGAAATTAAAGGATATCATGACCACCCCCTTAATAACCGCGTCTCCCGATGACCGCCTCTCGGATATCGTGAAGCTGATGGCACGGGCACGGATACGAAAGATACCCATAATGGGAGAGGGCAAGTTGGTAGGGATTGTTACTGATATCGATATCATATCCGCTTCGTCCGAGATGAACTCGATAATGGCAGAATTAGCAGAGATGGATGTGGAAAGAGAATCGTTGGATGAAGCGGGTGAATGTGTAGGGCAGGGTATCTGCGAGAAATGTGGCTGCTTCTCACATTACTTGGAAATGAAAGACGGACTGATGATCTGTGAAGGATGTAACGAAGAGCTGGAGATGGAGCTTGAGGACTGAGCCATCACATTTTTGATCGTAACCGGTCTGCTACGTTGAGCACAAAAACGCTTATTTCTCGATTTAGAGCGCTAAATTCGGTTTTTTGAGAGAGGGGGGTTTTTACTCGTCTGTTCCTCTTTTCTTGATCCGCCCCCGAAGCGGCGAAATTGCTGACGAAACGAGTGGACAGAAGTCGTGTAATAAAGAGCCCATAGTTCGATGCGCTGAGCTACTCGCGCGGCATAGTTATAATTATGCAGGGTGTTTAAAGCTTAAACAAGCGGTGCACTATGCGACGTGTAATCTGGTGGCTCATCGTCGGGACCAAAGGTGGCGTGAATCGGGCTCGAATCATAAGGGCATTAAAGGACTGCCCCTACAACGCCAATCAACTCTCTGAAATATTAGGATTGGATTACAAAACGGTCCGGCATCATATTAAAGTCCTTCAGGATAATAAAATCATTACCGAAACGGGCAAAGGTTATGGTACGGTGTACTTCTTATCCCCTGAAATGGAGGCCGAGTATGAAGTCTTTAAAGAACATCTGGACAAGGTATGGAATAAATATAAATGAAGCGGATGGGATAAGGGAAATGAGGAGGTAACGATGCCGCCAATACTCCCGCATGATATGTGGTTTTTCGATTTCCAGGGATGGATAATGGTGGGGAATGTGATCCTCCTGGTATGTTTGCTTGTCCTCTACACGAAGAATTACGAGCAGATCAAATCGAAATTCGCGCTGGGTTTGATCGCTTTTGTCATCCTTTTGCTTGTGCAGGCGATCACCTCGAATCCGTTCGTCCATTTTTTGTGGGGCTTTCGCCGACTCCATGCGCTGGGCTTGCTCCGGATACTATCTGCATGGTTTGAGTTCGTGGCGCTGGCGATACTGCTCTATATAAGCCTGAGACCCGAATAGCTCAGCCAAGCATTTAAAAATCGTTAATCGAATTTGGGTGAGATTCGGGTCAAATTTGGGAAAAAACAAACGCTTATGTAAGGTTATTTCGGTATTATGATCGTGGAGACCCGTTGAACAATGAGGAGGTGCAGCAAGAAGATGAAAAGGAAACTGATAGTGGGCATACTGGCACTGGCTCTGGGGGTTGCAACCGCCTTCGCAGTAGTCGCCGCGAGATACAACAAGCGATCCAGGAGAAGAGACAAGAGTTGGAGAAGTTCAGGCAGGAGCTGTTCGAGCAGTACGGTGTCTCATGTCCCGCAGGCACATATCGTGCAGGTTGTGATTGCAATGGCCCGCGAGGGCATAGGGCCCCGAGGATGCAAGGATTTCCGAACGGCCTGGAATTCAGCGAGTTCCCGCCAAACCCTCCAGATTTAGAGATCTGAAGAGAGGAATAGGGTGAACAGAGGTAAAAAAAGCCGCCATTATAAACAACCGGAATGCGAGGTGCGTGGCCTTTCTCCTTATCCCCCACGCACGCACCTCTTTTTTTCCGCTTTCCTGCGTTGCACGACGAGGATGAGAACCAACGGTTTTGGACGTGTTTTAAGTATACTGCACGCAATATATAGAACAAACGTACAAGAGAGGAATAAAAGGAGGTCCCCATGCCACCAGCTCCTATGCCACCGCCGGATATCTGGCTCACCAATCCTCACGCGCTGATAACGCTCGGGAACATTATACTTCTGTTCTGTCTGCTCGTCCTCTACGTCAAGAATTACGAGCAGATCAAATCGAAATTCGCTCTGGGCTTGATCGCCTTCGTTATTCTCCTCCTCGTGCAAGCCTTCACCTCGCACCCGATCGCTCATTTTTTGTGGGGATTTCGCTCCATCTATGCTCTGGGCTTGCTCACCCTGGTGTCTGCATGGTTTGAGTTCGTGGCGCTGGCGATACTGCTCTATATAAGCCTGAGGCCCGAGTAGTTAAGCAACTAAGGCGTTTAAAAGCGTTAAAAGCTTGCCACATGGCTTCAATCGAATTTGGTAAAGATTTGGGTCTAATTTGGGAAAAGAGAAATGTTTATGTGTATCTTTTTCCAGACTTGGATCACAAACGAAACCGTGACTGAAAAGTGATGAGAAGATGGAACGGAACGCAAAAATTCTAAAGGGACGAGAGAAAGAACGATTGCAGCTCCTCTTCGGTGAAGTGGTGCACAGGAACTTCAGACTTCGAATTCCACGAGGTGATAGACTATGAGCCCCTCTGGAGAAACAGCAGTCATTCAACTGGAAAAGGTCTGGAAGATCTACCAGATGGGAGATGTTCAGGTGCCGGCGCTGAGAGGAATTGACCTGGAGATAGAGCGGGGCGAATTTCTGGCGATCGCAGGTGCGAGCGGGAGCGGTAAAAGCACGATGATGAACCTCATTGGCTGCCTGGATTTGCCAAGCAAGGGAAAAATTCGCCTTGATGGGACTGATATTGCGACTCTTCGCGAGTCTCAAGTAGCGCAAATACGCGGCCAGAAGATTGGGTTCGTCTTCCAGCAGTTCAACCTGATTCCCACACTCACCGCGCTTGAGAATGTCATGCTTCCCTTAGAGTTCCAGAACGTTGGTACCGCAGGAGCCAGAGCGAGAGCTCTCGAACTGCTCAAGGTGGTTGGGTTAGGCGATCGAGTACACCACCTCCCGTCTCAGCTCTCCGGCGGGCAGCAGCAACGCGTGGCCATCGCGAGAGCTTTGGCCGTTAATCCCGATATCATCCTCGCCGACGAGCCGACCGGGAATCTGGATAGTAAAACAGGCGCATTTATCATGAATGTGCTGAGCGAGATTTACAGGAAAGATAGCAAAACGATCATTCTGGTTACACACGATTTCCATTTGGTAAAGCGTGCAGAAAGAATCGTTTATCTGAACGATGGGCAGATTGAGAGGATAGAGTATAATAATAAAGCACGAGGAGGTGCATAACATGCTTATTTGTGCCGATTGTATCAATATCCGTTTACAATGCCCGGTAAGTAATTATCCAATACGGCCCGGCATGTGTGAACTCTGCGGAAATAATGCTTACTGCTATTGTATCACTATCCCTGGAGACAAAACGAAGAAAGGAAGTGAAATACCGAGCATCGCAGATAGTATTAGAGAAGCAATAAGACTGATGTATTATCCGGATATTGATACAAATGACGGTTCGCAATTAGCAGACTATACCGTCGAGAGACTGTATGGTAGATCAACAGAAGAATTTGTCAAATATAGGTTAAACAAGGAGATAAAGGAGAATGAGAAAAAGACCATGGTATGATCGGTGCTTGAGAACAGTAATAGCTTTGTGTGGTGTGGTGGTAGTGCTCGTCTGTATCATTCATCCGTCAAGCGCGGGCATTGATGCAAATATCGTAATAACAAAGGTGATGCCGACGGAACTCGTGCCTGGTGAAACGAAGGCTCTGACGCTCACGATACAGAACGCAGGGTCGTATGATGCGAGGCGCATAACGCTTAATTTCCTGGAGAATCAGTATATCTCAGTCGTTGGTTCGTCAAGCGTTTCTATCGCATCATTGGGCGGCTGGAGCACCAAAGACCTGACGATCACGGTCCATGTCGCGAAGGGCGCTCCAAGCGGGACATATGCTATTCCCGTCACCTGCACGTTTGATCAATATAATACTGAGGGTACTCAAGCGGTCACCGAGACCATGCCCGAGGTCTCATATTCGATCGCCCTCAGGGTAGCGCAGGGAGCAATCATAGTCATTTCTGATATCGCCCCGTCAGAACTGGAGCCTGGCGAGCGAACAGATCTGTCATTTACCATCACCAATGTTGGCAATTATCCGCTGGAGGACCTCGTCTTTTCGTGGACCGAAGCGAAGGGCGTTCTTCTTCCCGTTAATTCCGACAATACGAAATACATTGAGCATATCGATGTAGGTGCATCGGCAGTGGTGGCGTACACGGTCGTCGCTGATGTGAATGCAGATGCGGGACTGTATCAATTAGATCTGACGATAGAGTTTGACGACGAGCGCGGTGGCTCGAGATCGATAAACACACGAGCGGGCATTGTTATTGGTGGCGGAACGGATTTTGACGTGACCGTCATCGAGAGCTCAAGTGGGCAAACATCGCTCTCCGTGGCGAATATCGGCAATAATCCCGCTTATTCTGTCTCGGTGAGGATCCCCGAGCAAGAGCAGTTCAGGGTCCAGGGCAGCACCGCTTCTATCGTTGGGAATCTTGACAAGGGGGATTATACCATCGTCTCATTCCAGATTACATCGCTAAACGCTACCTTTGGGGGCACGGGTACTGCTCAGCTCTCTCAGCAGGCACAACTTCCAGAAGAGGAGAGGCAAGGACTACGAGCAGAGTTTTCGCAACGAAACGCCACGCAGAGCAATAACCTTCAGGTAGCGATTGACTACACTGACACGACGGGTGTACGACGAACAGTAGAAAAAGCAGTGCCGATGCAGCTCCAAACGACGGGTTCACAGGCTCTGGGTGCAGCAAGGAGATCCACTGCGCAACAGAGCATAGGGAAGAATCCACTCGTGATAGGTGCCCTTGCCGCTGTCATGCTCATTCTCGGCGTGGTGCTCTACCTGAGAACGAGAAGACGAAGAGCGGCACGGAGGCTGGTGACGCCCTCTTCACAGAAAGAGAACGAGCAAGAAGATGAGATTGAGTAAATCACTGAAATTAGCCGTAAACATCTTGATGCATAGCAAGTTGCGCAGTTGGCTGACGATTATCGGTATTGTTATCGGCATAGCTGCGGTTGTCGCGATTGTTTCGATAGGAGAGGGCATGCAGCAGAATGTCGAAAGCCGTTTAGGTGGTCTTGGTGCGGATATCATTACCATCGCTCCTGGAGGAGGGCGTGCTTCTGCGGGATTTAGAGAAGGCCCGCCTGGTGAGCGGGGAACTACTACAACTTCTACTGAAGCCAAAAACTTGACCAAAAAAGACGTTCTGGTACTTCAATCCATTGCGGGTGTCAAGTTCATCCAGGGTACCGTTTCTGGTCAGGGTGAGGTGTATTACCTGGGGGAGAAAGCAACCATCTCCATCGAGGGTGTGGATCCGCTGATCTGGAAAGAGATGACCACGTCTGAACTGGAATCCGGGCGATTCCTCGGCGCTTCGGACTATAACGTCGTTGTTGTTGGCAGCAGCATCGCCAAGAATACGTTCAAACAACCGCTCGTCGTGAATCGGATGATTACCATCGAGGGGAAAGCATTCAAGATCGTGGGCATTTTACAAGAGAGTGGCAGTCTTGGCGGGGACGACCGGAAGATCATCATGCCCATTCAAGCTGCACGGGATACCCTGAATGATGTGGGCGAAGAGGAGTTCGATTCGATTATTATTAAGGCAGAAAACGCAGATGACATCGAGGAGATAATAGCCGATGCCGAGCAGCAGTTACTGATCGCACGGCATCTTACCGAGAGTAAGAAGGATTTCCGTATAAGTTCAACAAAATCCATGCAAGAGACCATATTGGACGTTACTCAAACCATGTCCCTGTTCTTAGAATCAATTGCAGCGGTCTCTTTGCTGGTCGGATCCGTGGGTATTGCAAACACCCTCTTTACGTCCGTGCTCGAGAAGACCAGGGAGATCGGAATTATGAAGTCGATCGGGGCAAAGAACAGTGACATTATGATGATCTTCTTATTAAATTCCGCAATCGTAGGCTTGGTCGGAGGGTTATTAGGGATTTGTCTTGGTACGGTTATTTCTTCCTTACTGCCACTCCTCGGTATGCGGCTGATGGGAATGGGTGGCGAGATGACAACCGTCATTACACCCCTGCTGTTGCTGTACGCCGTGCTCCTTGCAATCGGAATCGGCATAGCCGCAGGCGTGATCCCGGCCTATCGAGCCTCAAAGCTCAAGCCGGTGGATGCGTTACGATACGAGTAATGAATCATCGCGGCTTCTCTGATGCACTCCTTCTCTGTCTTTTATACAATATAATTCACACTCGATCGATCGAAGTCTTTGACCGCCTCGATCTCCAGCTCTTCCAGCTTTCTTTGGAAATAGCCCGGCGTGGGATACGTGAGATTCGGAAGGAATCGCGTGATATCGTGCGCCATCTGCGTCACGACATGCTCCTTGCCGAAGAGCTCTTGCGAGATCCCGAGCACCAAATTCCGAGCCCCTTGTTCGTCAATATAGCCTAAGGAATGCAGGTACTCATGCAATAGCACATGAAAGACGTATGCATTATAGAGCCGGGGATCGGTTTCAACAATCCGCCTCAAGGGGACCTTGTTCATGATGATCGTATTCGATCCCACGGGATAGAACGCACCCACCCAGTGATGCTCTCCTCCACCAAGCTCAGCCAATCCTAAGGTTAATCCCGCTCTGCCGGTCCTCATAACTCTTCTGACCCCTTCTTTTACCAGCTCAAAGATATCTGCGAGGCTTTTCGCCTCTTCCAATTTCACCGCATAACTCTTCATGGTATATACCACCTCCACACGTATCCGAGGTACGGATATTTTAATAATTTTTTACTTTAAAAAGTTTCTTATTGGAGACGATGAGTGCGACAACGTTATAAGGGTTCGTGCCCAAAATGCTTAATGCGTGAGGAGAGTACGCAGGGGAGCGCCAGACGATGTGCGAATCGAGTGTATTCCTCGAAAAAGAAGGTGGGAGAGCATTGGTGATGGAAGAGGTGGTTCAGGTAGTAGTTGATGGCGAGGAGATAAAACTCACCGGGATATTAGGCGAGAGACGAGCTATAAAAGGAAGGATAACAGAAATAAATCTGATGAAGCATACCATTGTGATAACAGAATGATGCGCCTGACCATAGCAGATGCCGTGCGGGATATATTTGCGATACACGTTGGAATCGCAGAGATACGAGGCGTGCATCCAAAAGAAAGTCACGAACTCAGCGCGGAGATAGCACGTGTTGAGGAGGAGCTAAAAAGAACCTATAAAACGGGCGATGTGAAGGATATACGAACGATCAGGTTGCAGCGGGACTTCTTCTGGCGAATGGGTGTTGATCCAACGAAGGTCAGACCGGCATCAGAGGCATTGCTGAGACGGATTTTGGTGCAGAAAGGGCTGCCGCGGGTAGCGCCGATTGTGGATGCGTACAATCTCGCATCGGTGAAGACCTTGCTGACCTTCAGCGCGTTTGACCGGGCGCGAATAGATCCACCGTTGAACGTGCGATGTGCGAGACCGGGCGAGCAGGTGATCTTGATCGGGAAGAGAAAGAAGGAATTAACCGGAAAGGAGCTCGTCCTGACGGATTCCACAAAGGTGCTCTGCGTCTATGTGCATGGTGATGTCGAAGAGACCAAAGTAACCGATACCACGAGTGATCTGCTCTTAGTTGCCTATGGCATACCCGGGATCTCGCCTGAAGAACTCCGGGAGGGTCTACGCATCGCATCACAGTATCTGATGAGGTTCGCAGGTGGAGACATGGTGATGAACGAGGTCTACGGATGAGCGTGGAGATGATGTCGTGCCTGGGGTGTATCAGCCCTGAGAGGAAAAAGAAGATCGCGGATACGAAGAGGGGAGTACCCCTTGCCTTCATCGGTTAGGGAGGTGTAGGTACCATACGAACCCTGTACGACATGGCTTGATCGCTATTTCTTTATTGTTTCTGGTCCTAGCGATAGGTATAGTTGGCTTCTGGTATCTCGAAGATCTTCCCCTCCTCGATGCTTTCTACTTGACGGTCACCACCATTACCACCGTAGGATATGGCGATATAACGCCTCATACATTCTACGGAAAGATATTCACGGCAGTATTGATCCTTGCGGGCGTTGGTATAGCCTTATATACCCTAACCGGAATTATAGGTTCTGTATTAGAAGGACGGTTACGCGAAGCCTTTGGTGTTAATCGGGTGAGGAGAAGCGTAGCGAGGATGAAGAAACATAAGATTATATGCGGGGGTGGTCGCACCGGAAGCGTTGTGGCAGATGAATTCAGGGGCGATGGTGTAGAGTTTGTCATCGTTGAACGTGACCCCAAGGTGGTAAAAGAATTGAGAAAGAGAGAGTTCCCGGTGGTGGAAGGTGATGCGACAACCGATGCCGCATTGCTCGAGGCAGGAGTGGAACGAGCTTCCGGGTTGGTAGCTACTCTACCCTCGGATTCTGATAATGTATTCCTCTGTATTACGGCTAAAGAACTTAATAAAGACCTTGAGATGGTTGCACGGGCAAGTTCGAAAGAGGCGGCCAAGCGGCTCTCCAGCATTGGCGTGAAAAACGTGATTATGGTAGAGGAGCTAGCCGGGAGCAGGTTGGCAAAGAGCCTGACAAAGCCGGAAATCGTTGCATTCATAGATTTCGCAACGAAGACCGGGGATGCATCATTAGAAAGTTTAACGGTTGATAAAGGTGCAAAAATCGCCAACAAGAAAGTAAAGGAGTTGCGGATAAAGGAGAAGATCGGGGTCTCAATCGTGGCGATACTCAGAGAGGGAAAAGTTATAGCGAACGTCGGCCCGGAGGATGAGATAAGGGAAGGCGATACCGTTGTCGTGATGGGAAAGAAAGATTCACTCGAAAAGCTCGACTCGTTGGATTTCTTCTAACGTGTACGTGGTGCGCAGAAAACAAAGAGGCTCCGTACCTGGAGTCAGAACCCCGAATCCCTATAGCTTTAAATTCTCATCAAAATAATAATCATACGGATAGAAGAATAGCATTTGAGGTAAACTGTGCTCAAGCCTACCACAGGTTCTCCTTCGAGCACATACCACATGAAAAGGCGAGGTACCGCGTAGAGATGAAGATCATGGTCATTGGTTTTGGACAGGCGGGTGGAAAAATAGCGGATTTATTCCTCGAGTATGGAGAGAGAACCGGGCAGAATTTCGTGGTTCGTACCTTGGCGATCAATACCGCTCGATCCGATTTGATGGGGCTGAAGTACATCCCTCGAGAGGATCGGCTGCTCATCGGGGAGGCACTCGCGAAGGGGCATGGCGTGGGGAAGGATAACGAATTGGGCGCGATGATAGCTGCCGACGACATGTATACGATTCAGAGCGCGATAGATAGACGGGGAACTCATCAGGTTGACGCGTTCCTGATAATAGCAGGTTTAGGAGGTGGTACTGGGTCAGGAGGCGCGCCCGTACTAGCGCGAAGGCTGAAGAAGCTCTATGAGGAGCCGGTCTACGGGCTCGGGATACTACCCGCGAGGGATGAGGGGAGCTTATATTCGTTAAATGCCGCGAGAAGCTTGATCACGTTCGTGAAAGAAGTGGACAACCTTTTCCTCTTTGATAATGATGCATGGAAGAAGGGTGGCGAGAGTATCCATGAAGCATTTCTGGAGATCAACGAAGAGATTGTGAGACGATTCGGGATTTTGTTTGGTGCCGGCGAAGCAAATGAGGTGGGACAGATGGTCGTCGATGCCGCAGAAGTAATCAACACCCTGAAAGGAGGGGGGATATCCACGATCGGCTATGCATCGGAAGAGATAGAGAGCCACGGATTTTTGAAGCAGTTCTTTGGTAAAAAAGGCGCGGTAGAGGATCTCGAGACGATTACGAGGATCACCTCGCTGGTGAGGAGAGCCTCGGCAGGCAGATTAACGATCCCCTGTGATGTGACCACCGCGGAGAAGGCGTTGATAATCGCAGCGGGACCACCCCATGAATTGAGCAGGAAGGGCATCGAGAAGTCAAAGGTACGGATCGAGGAGATGATCAGAGGAAAAGAGGTGCGGGGCGGTGATTTCCCACTGCCAAAGGGGCAGCACGTCTCCGCAATCGTGGTCTTTGCTGGTGTATCGGATATCCCGCGGATAAAAGAGTTACAGGAGCTCGGTGCTAAGGTTCAAGAGAAGCGTGAATGATCGGTTCATAGCCCTCTTCTCCTCTCGCTCAGAACCTGCAATTAATGCTCCAAACGCCGTGCCACCTCGTCGATAAACTCCTCAGTGGTCGCGATCTTTCGAGCCGGTGGTTCTGCCAGTTTTGCGAGATCGCCGGTCATTATGCCATCTTCAATGGTCTTTATCGCTGCAGCTTCCAGTTGATCGGCAAACGTTTCGAGGTCCGGAATGTTGTCAAGCTCGCCACGCTTTCGCAATGCGCCCGTCCAGGCAAATATAATCGCCATGGGATTGCTCGAGGTCTTCTCGCCCTTGAGGTAGCGGTAGTAATGCTTCTGTACCGTGCCGTGCGCAGATTCGTACTCGAAATAGCCCTGTGGTGATACGAGGACCGAGGTCATCATCGCGAGGCTCCCGAAAGCCGCGCCGAGCATATCTGACATCACATCACCGTCATAGTTCTTCAATGCCCAGAGCATGCCGCCCTCTGAGCTCATGATCCGCGCCACCGCATCGTCAATGAGGGTATAGAAATAGCTTATCCCAGCCTCTTCGAACCGTTTCTGGTACTTCGCTCGGTAGATCTCCTCGAAGAGCACCTTGAAGTGATTATCATAGGTCTTGGAGATCGTATCTTTCGCGGCGAACCACAGGTCTACCTTCTGGTCTAAAGCGTATGCGAAACAGGCCTCAGCAAAGCTCCTGATTGATTCATCGAGATTGTGTATGCCCTGGATGATCCCCGGTCCCTTGAACTTCTGGAGTGTGTGCCTCACCTCTGCACCCTGCTCATTCGTGAATACGAGCTCTGCTTTTCCCGGGCCATCAACGCGGTACTCCACATTCTTGTAGACATCGCCGTATGCATGTCTGCCGACGAGGATTGGTCTCTTCCAATTACGCACCGCAGGTTTGATATTCTTCACCATAATCGGCTTCCTGAATACCGTGCCATCAAGTATCGCGCGAATCGTGCCATTGGGGCTCTTCCACTCCTCCTTTAACTTATATTCCTTGACACGTGCCGCATTTGGCGTAATCGTAGCACACTTGACGCCCACACCATACTTCTTGATCGCTTCCGCAGCCTCGATGGTTATCTGATCATTGGTCTCGTCCCGTTTCATGAGCGCGAGGTCATAGTACTCGGTCCTGAGATCAATATAAGGGAGGAGCAATTTCTCCTTCACCATACCCCACATGACCCGCGCCATCTCGTCACCGTCTATCTCCACCAGAGGTGTCTTCATCAGAATCTTATCAGTCATCTCTTTACTCCTCGCTTCTTTTCTCTTCTTCTATTCCGGTCCCTGGTATTTCAAGACCTCATCCTCACCGGGCAACATATACAGTACGTCGTCCCACGGATGCCGGTAGAGTCTTGTATGGAGTCGTTTCTGGTCTAAGAAGTGCCCGATCATGCCGATGGTACGCCCTAAGACGAATATACCATTGAGAGTGCCCATAGCAATGATCTCATCGATCTCCTCCTCTGCATAGATCCCGGTGGATCGCAGGATATCGACGAAGAGGATACCGATGCAGCCATCCACGTTCAATATGAGATTGTTCCGCTTGGCCGTGGTTATCTTCTCGACCTCCAGTGCATAGTCCAGCATCTCATGCTTTGGAAGATTGGCATACGCCCACTCTTCGAGGAGCTTCACGCGCATGTCAGGGTTCTGCACGCTCTTCACCCGGTGACCGATCCCGGGTATATTGATGCCCATAGCCTTCATCTCGTCCACAAACTGCTTGGGCGTGAGACCTCTCGTCAGAGCATCTTTGAAGTATCGAGCCGCATCATCGATCGCGCCCCCAAAGAGCGGACCAATAGTCAGAATACCGGAAGCGACTGACGCGGTGAGGTCTTTACCCGCCATTGCGGTCACAATGGTATTGTGTGCCGCACTCACACAGGGGCCGTGGTCTGCGGTTATCTTGACCGCGAGTTCTAAGAAATCGGTCACATACTTCGGCAGTCGCTTCTTAAACCACAACAAGGAGATCACATCACCGATACCATACCCCTCTCGTATCACTTTGCTGATTGGTACGCCCGCATAGAGCAGTTCCTCGCCCCGGTCGTCGGATATGGTACACATAATATTGGTGGGTCGTCTCATGATGGAAGGCTTATAGTCCACGGGAAGTTCCTGCGGCCCCACTTCGACCTTCTCCTCAATGACACCCTTCGCCTTCAGATCCTCATATACCATGCGTATCAGGTCACCGAGATCATCATAAGAGTTGGGCACAAATGCACCTGCCTCCGCGAGAGCCGCATTCTTGGCATCTGCGGCCTCCGCTTCTCCCCGTGCCATAGCACCTGCATGTCCGAACTGGACCTCGGTGGGAAAGACCTTGACGCAGGTGCCGGTAACCCATGCGACCAACGGCTTTGTTATTCTGCCGCTTTTGAGCGCATCTACAATCTCATACTCATCTGTACCACCAACCTCGCCAAGGACCACCATCATCTTGATAGCTGGATTCGACTCGTAGCGGAGGAGATGGTCGAGAAGGGTCGAACCGGGATACTTATCACCGCCGATCGCAATCCCCTCATAGAGGCCATCGGAATTCTGCGCGATCATATTTGCCATCTCGTTCAGCATACCACCGGATTTGGAGACGAACCCCACGCTCCCGGGCCGATAGAGTTTTGACATGAGGAGATTGGAGATAGCACCGCCCGCATTACCGATTTTGAACGCGCCGGGCACAAAACCGCCGACCGTCGCGGGACCAATGATCCATTTGCCCACCTTCTTACTGAGCGCAATGAGCTCTCGTGTCTGCCGTTCAGGTATACCCTCAGCAATAATAACGAGCGTCTTAATACTAGAGTATGACAGTGCCTCCATCGAAACGTTATAGGCTGAGCGGAAGGATGCGAAGTTGATGAGCACATCAGCATCAGGATGCTGCTCCACCGCAGTGCCGAGCTTGTTGTATACTGGTATCAAAATCTCCCGTCCGCCGTAAAAAACGGACATAAAGCCTTTGCTACCACCAGTGGGATTCACCACTGCAGCCACCGATGGTTTCTTCCGTCCTGATAGATAGTCAAAGTCCAGCATCCGCTGCACTGCTGCTTGCTGGTTACCAAATATGATCGCGGTTGTATCTCTATCAAACAGTACATAATCCGGTTTAGCCATTTCGCCGACCTCCCTTCAGATCCTCGAGTGCGATATTGACCACCCTCGTCATGTGCATGTCAGGTCCATGGACTTCCATATCGAGCCCTAACCTCCGGCCCGCTTCACGAATCTTTGCCAGCCCGATCTCATAATTTGGCCCTCCGCGACGGACGTAGATCTTGGCACCGTGTTCTTTAAGCTTCTCGGCATAATCTTCAAGTGCGTAGATTATGCCGTCAAAGGTCTTCGCCACGTCCGTGAAGTTCGCTATGCCACCGCCGATAATAAGGACTTTGCAGCCCTCTGACTTCTCCCGGGTCATCAAATCGAGCAAGGTCTTTGCATATTCATACGTCTCGTCAGTACTGGGATCACCGCTATACTCGCCGTAGTTTGCCAGCTCGTCACCGAATCCAAGGTCAACCACCGTATCCGCATAGATCACACTCGCTCCACCTCCCGCCACCATTGTCCATACTTTACCTTTGGGATTGAGTATCGTGAGTTTCAGGGACGCACCGCTCTTCTCATCCAGTTCCTTGATGTAATGCTCTTCGGGCCTCAACTCACGGCCGAACGGGACAGGGAACTCTACATCGCCCCATGCCTCTGCGCAGAGAAAATGAGCGGTATCATCCAACCGAGCCACGGTATCGATCGGGAAGAATGCACTGCCCTTAAAGGTGAAAGGGTTGTACTCCAGGTACCCGAAGTGTAATTCGCGATAGAAGCGGAAGAGCGTGGTAATGAGGTTTTTGAGAGTCCCTCGCTCCTTCGCACCCATCCCATTCAAGAGGGGCGCGAGATCAATATCCTCGATCTTTGCATCGAGAGGGACCGTGAGATTGGTGACTTTATCCCAGTTTGCCTCTATCTCCATGCCGCCTGCTGGTGAGAAATGGATATAATCGCCCTCACGATACCCGGTGAAGGCCAGATAATACTCATTGTCAACCTCTACATACGGCTGAACGAGGAAGTGCGTCAATTTTCCACTGGTCTTCCCCACCGTCACGGTCTTATACATCTTCTCCACTATCCACTCCTTAGCCTCGCTGTACGAAACATTCACCAATAAGAGCCCGTGCTTACCGCGCTTCCCAAAAAGTTGGTCGGGCTTTACCGTTAGTTTCTCAGTCTTCAGCCATGGCTTCTCTGCACTCAGAGCTTCTAAGCTCGCATCAGGTGTGACCAGAGCGACCCGACCATCGTACGTAATCGTTCCGTTCGAGAACCGCTCGATATGCGTTGCTAATATCCGCTTGGCATCATATTCGCGTATACCCCTTTGTGCCATTTTTACCTCCTCCTATCTCTTCTCTACCTTTGCCTTCACCCACGGCAGTTTACCTCCCGTCTTCAGTATCTCAGCATCAAGGTGTGAAAGTGGATGGGCAAGTTTCATGTCCGTACCCCGGGTTAGATTCCGGAGTCTTACTTCATCCCGCAATCCACCAATAACCACCCCGAGCTTGTCCCCTACCGCTATGGCATTGTAATCCGCAGGGTCTGTAAAGGTCAGCGGCACGATCCCGAAGTTGATCAAGTTCGCCAGATGGATGCGAGCGAAGGACTTGACGATGACCGCCCTGACGCCTAAATACTTCGGTGCAAGTGCGGCATGCTCTCTGCTCGATCCCTGGCCGTAGTTCTCACCCCCGATGATAAATCCACCGCCCTTTGCCAGAGCCCGCACGGGAAAATCAGGATCGAGTGCCTCGAAGACATACTTCGAGATCGCGGGTACATTGCTCCTCAGAGGAAGGATTTTTGCCCCTGCCGGCATGATATGATCCGTGGTGATATTATCCCCCACCTTGATGAGTACCTCGCCTTCCAGGATATCGGGCAATGGCGGGAACTGAGGGAGCGGCTTGATGTTTGGGCCCCGGATGATCTCCACCCTGGCAGCCTCTTCTGGAGGAAGCGGAGGGATGATCAGATTGTCATTGACGATAAACCGCTGCGGCATCTCGATCGATGGATACGCTCCGAGATCCCGGGGATCGGTCAGCACGCCCTTGATTGCCGTGGCTGCCGCGACCTCTGGACTCACGAGGAGTACCTGTGCGTCCTTTGTTCCACTCCTGCCCTCAAAGTTTCGGTTAAAGGTCCGTACCGAAGTGCCATGAGAGGGTGGTGCGGCTCCCATGCCGATACATGGACCACAGGCATTTTCCAGTACCCGGGCACCCGCGGCGACGAGATACCGCATCTCACCGCTCTCAATGAGGTGCTCCACCACCTGCCTCGAGCCGGGATTGATCGTGAGATGCAGGTTATCCGCGGCAGTATGCCCCTTCAGTATGTGCGCGACTATTTTGAGATCGCGGAGTGAGGAATTGGTGCATGAGCCTATAGCTACCTGGTGCACCTCCATACCTGCTAGCTCTCGCACCGGCTTAACGTTACCCG
>RXIE01000092.1 GCA_004212135.1 Candidatus Methanophagales archaeon ANME-1-THS
CATACAGTATTGGCTGAAACGCCCTATGAAGCGCTTGTTTCGGCGATGCGAGATACCATCGCGGATATATGCGCCACCGGGACACAATTGTTTGCGGATTTCCGGGAAGGTGGTATTTCGGGCGTGAACGCATTGAAGGAAGCTTTGCGTTTAGCAGGCGCGAACGATCAGTTAGGTTTAAAGATACTTGGCAGACCTGCAGCCGGAACCGGGAATGAGGAGTTAAGGCTCAGTGAGCTCTTTGCATCGGTCGATGGGATAGGCATGAGCAGCGTTGCTGATCATCCGCCTGAAGATTTGCACCTCTTGGCTGCAGAGGCGAAGCGGACGGGAAAAATCTTCGCACTGCACGCAGGCGAACGAAACACGGATGATATAACTGATGCGATCGAACTTGAACCTGATTTTATCGTGCATCTCATCAATGCAGCACCGCGCGACTTCACGCAGATGCATGATCAGAACATCGCCGCGGTCGTGTGCATCCGGTCCAACCTGGTCATGGGCCTCGGATTGCCAACGATCCAGAAGATGCTCGATGCTGGATTAACCGTGGGTGCTGGTACGGATAACGTCATGCTCAATTCGCCCGATATGCTCGCTGAGATGGAATTCATCGCGAAGCTCTTTCACCTCGAGGACCGAGACGTGCTGAAGATGTGCACGCTCAACCCTGCAAGAATATTGGGAGAGGAAGAATCGATCGGCACGCTTGAAATAGGTAAAAAGGCAAATGTGGTGGTGATTAGAACCGATACACCGAATATGCGAAACGTCCGTGATCCGATAAGAGGGGTGGTGAGGAGAGCGACACGGAATGATATAGCGACGGTGATATATGAAGGGAAGATGGTGATATAATTAAAATCTCTTTACTTTTGCGACAGCCTTTAGATATCATTTTAATAAATAGAAAGGATATAATTATACAAGGAGGTAAGATCATGTATGAAAAAAAAGGAAATCGAGGTGAAAATGCAAGAACTCCCTGAAGATCTAAGGAGAGAAGTTTTAGATTATATGGAATTTCTGTTAAGAAAATATAAAGGCAGGAAGACCAAAGCAAAGAAGTTCAAATTTGACTGGGAAGGGGGCTTATCAGAGATACGGGAGAAGTTCACTTCTATTGAGTTGCAACATGGGGCTTTGAATTGGAGATAATGTTTTTAGTTGATGCGAATATATTTTTGGAAATACTCTTGGGACGGGATAAGAAGGAGAGTTGTAAAAAGTTTCTGGATGACAATGTCAGAAATCTCAACATGACGGATTTTTCTTTGCACTCCATTGGTGTAATCCTTTTCAGATACGATAAGGAGGATGTTTTCCAGAAATTTATTGGAGATGTTATGCCCAATGTCAAACTTCTTTCACTGCCAATAGAGTTGTACGGGGAAGTCATAAGCGCAAGTAGGAACCTGAATTTGGATTTTGACGATGCTTATCAATACAGCACCGCCAAATATTATGGATTGAAAGTGGTTACGATGGATACAGATTTTGAGAGGATAGGAGACGCGGAAATTTTATTCTTATAGGACGTTGCCTAACAGAGCATACGGGTTCCATGCCTTTGGCACGCACACCACTCAAATTACCCTTCGGGAAACTTAGATATGCTTGGAAGCGTGTATGCACCATCGACTTTGGGACTTTAAACGTCTAAGGAACGGCAATAAAAAGGGTGCATAAAATGAACACAGACCTGATAAAAGAATTTCTGCGGAAAGAGAATGTCTTTGCTGTTGTTGGCGTTTCGAGTAACCCTGAAAAGTACGGGCATCTGGTCTATAAAGACCTGAAAGAAGCTGGCTATACCGTCTATCCGATAAATCCGCATATCGACGAGGTCTTAGGAGATCACTGCTATCATTCGCTGAGCGAGCTGCCTGAAAGACCTGATGTCGTGGATACCGTTGTTCCACCGCACGTTACCGAAGAGATCGTCGAAGAATGCAAGGAACTGGGAATAGCACGAGTATGGATGCAACCCGGCTCTGAATCTGAGAAGGCAATCGAGTTCTGCAGACAAAACAACATCAAAGTCGTGCATGATCTCTGTGTGATGGTGAAGCGGAGAGAATAGGGTGGATATTATTCTATCATACTTCGTGCCACCTGCAAATCCTCAGCGGTATTGATATTTATGGCAAGCAAGGGGTCATCAAATATAAAGGGGATCGAATCCTCTGAACGCGTGACCACATTGAGGCCGCACGAAACCAGTTTTTTATCCTTGTAGTCAAACGTGTAGCCGGGCGTTATGCCTTTGGGGAGCATATCGACGGGAACCGCACCGGTGATACTGATTCGGTGCACGTGGTATGCCGCTATGATCGCATTAATATGCTCTTTTCGTACAAAGGGAAGGTCACAGGCTACCGAGACGAATGCCGGATAACTGAGGAGCAGGTGCTGTAAGTCTTCTATATACCCCTCACCCGGTGTCTCGATGGTCTTATAGCTCATGAGCCGGCAATACGTTTCGGTCTTCGGCGTATTTGCGGTGATAGCCACGAAAAAATCCTCCACATCTGATGCTCGCACGCTTTCCACAACCAGATCCAGGAGTCGTTTCTGGCTTCTGGATCGACCGATCCTGAGAAGTGCCTTCTCGTTCTCCTCGGTCTGTTCTCGCATCCGACTGCTCTTGCCACCCGCGAGTAGTATAGCGATCATAAACCTTTTTGTACGCAAACAGCTTTGCCAACAATTAAATAGCAGAGCTTTACATTAATCAGTATACGATACGTAGGTTGGCATGTGAGGACACGAGATGGAGATACAGGCTTCTGCGGATCTAACACGGACCTTGAAAGAGCAATGGGATAAAAGCAGGAACAAGAAAGAGTGGAAGGTACTCACCGGACGAAATCCCAGGGGACGGTATGACCTCTTCATCTCCAATCCGGATCGTTTCTGGCAGCTCAAATTTGAGCAGATCGGGGGCAATGAGGCGATAGGAGTGGGTTTTGAAGCGGGTAAAATCGACGATGAGATTAAAGCGCTCATGAGTATGGGTTCTCCAGTCCCGTTTGGGTTAATTTCGCCTCAGAAAGTTGATTTGGCCATCATCATAGCGGGTATTCAGCAATACTCCTCGTATTCCACTGATCTGCTCTGCAAGGAGTATATCTCGAACGAGCAGGCGAAGCTCGATGAGAAATTGGACCAAGAGCTCGAACGGATGGGAAGTGACCCGGTGTTCCGAAGAAGATATAAAGAGCAGAAAGAGCGGGAAAGAATTCCGTATGTGTAATGGTCGTGCATGTAAATAAGAAGGGGATACGCGTAGTGGGTATCGCCGAGAGCTTCAGGCGAGAGCTGGAAAAGTCTGTACTTGCCGGCATCGTAATGCGGTCCGATTTTATCATCGATGGGGTTGGCTTCAATCGCATCACGGTTGGAGGAATGGATGCTACGGAAGGGATCGTGCAGCTCGTCGAATCACTGCACCGGGATGATATCAACCTGATGATGCTAAACGGCTGTGTCATCAGTTGGTTCAACATTGTGGATCTCCAGAAGGTCTATGAACAATTGCGGATCCCGCTCATCTGCGTGACCTATGAGGAATCCAAAGGATTAGAAGAGCATATCACGCTGCATTTTGAAGCCCGTGAGCGCGATGTACGGATCGACGCGTATAAGGGTCTCGGCGAACGTGTTCCCGTGAAATTATATAACCACTATGACGTTCTCATCCGGTACCTGGGTATCGAGAAGACAGAGGCTGAGCTGGTGCTTAAAAAATTCACCGCCCACGGGAGAGTACCCGAGCCGTTACGGGTTGCGAGACTAATGGCTAGAGCACTCCTCAGAGCTGATAACCAGTTCCTCGGGTAAGCTTCTCCTTCAAGACCGGGGATTACAGAAGCACGTCTATATCCAGCTGCTCGGATAATTCCTTATACCTGTTCCGTATCGTGACCTCGGTCACACCCGTGACATCAGAGACCTCTTTCTGTGTCCGATGCTCCCCCGCCAGGATTGCGGCTATATAAATCGCAGCGGCCGCGATTCCGATCGGCCCTCGCCCGTTGGTCAGCTCATTATCCGCTGCGTGCTTTATGATCTCGATGGCTTTTGCCCGTACGTCGCTGGTCAAGTTGAGCAAGGAGCAGAACCGAGGCACAAAATCAACCGGCGAAGCAGGCGATACCTTCAAGTCGAGCTCACGTAAGAGAAAGCGATAGGCGCGGCTTATCTCCTTTTGCCCTACCCGGGAGATATCCCGGACCTCTTCGAGCGTTCGAGGTACCCCGTACTGCCGACAGGTGATGTATAAGATCGCAGTGGCTATACCCTCTATGCTCCGCCCGCGAATCAAGCGTTTCTTCATCGCTTTGCGGTACAACATGGATGCCGCTTCTCGGATATTCATCGGCAGTTTGAGCGCACATGCCATCCGATCGATCTCCGAAAGCGCGAATATAAAGCTCCTTTCGGTCGTGTTCGCAATGTGCGTGCGTTGTTGCCATTTCTTTAATTTATACTGTCCTTGCCGGCATCGTAATGC
>RXIE01000093.1 GCA_004212135.1 Candidatus Methanophagales archaeon ANME-1-THS
GGGTCAATTTTACGCTCTCTTATGACAACCCCCGTCTCTCGCGCAGTGTCTCTCAAAAAATCCTCGGGAAACATCTCAACAATGCTCTCTACCGTAGGGTCTACTCTCTTTTCACCATTTGACGCCATACATCGTATCACCGGGTAAAATAGTCGCTTTTATACTATACAAAGGTATTGATAGTTGGAATCACAATCTCTTATCCGAACACCGATGAGACCATATCGGTAAAAGCATGTTGTCTAATCCTCCTCAATCTTTGGAATACGGGATGATTCACTATCTCTCGTTCCCAATCATTAATTTGAATAAAACCATATACAGGATCTCTTATTTCGTAGATTTCCATTCTATTTCACTTGAAAATATTCGCTTATTACTTTTAAAAAAAATTGCATAAAAGCTTATCGATCATTATTAAAAAAATTTTAGGAAGCATTGCTAAAGCACCAAGCTCAACTTTAGAAGCCGTAAGTTTTATATAACCATATCTTCATATGGAGATTGGATATTGTTCCACCGGAAAGGGAAGCGAAAAAAGTTTTAGGCAAAAATGAAAATATAAATTGGGGGTAAAAGGAAGATGGGGAACCTGGAAGTTGGTGAGAGCGGAGATGCGGAAGTTTTGTTAGATAAAGAAGTGGGGGATAAATACTTCAAGACAGTAGCAATTTTAACTTATCTGGTGGAGAAAGGGCAGCTATATAGATCCCAAGTGGGTAAAACATTCATTCAGAAGTTAATGTACCTGATTGGAAAGGAACTGAATAGGGATTTCGGCTACCGCTTTCACTTCTATGGTCCCTACTCGTCTTTAGTGGAAGGCGGATTGAATTACGCATCTTTTCTCAAGTCAGTTGATATCCATTGGGATGTCAACCATGGATATTTCATAAAACCAAGAAAAAATGCATCTGTTTTCACCAAAATTTTATCGGATGAAGAAAAAGAAAAAATTGAAAATGTTTTGAGCGAATATGGAAGATTAACAGTACAAGACCTTTCTATAGTGGCTACTGCCTACTATCTCAAAGAACGCTATGAATTATCTGAAGATGACCTCATAGAAGCAGTAGGAAAAATGAAGTCCTACGATAAAAAACGCATCAGGGAGCTTTTAGAAACCCATGGAATATTGGAATAAAAACTAAAGCTTGGCAAAAGTGATTGGGATTTAAAAAAAATTGGTTGGGATTAATTATCTTTGGGGCCTTCAAATTTCTAGTGATAGCTTTCAAGCCATTAAGATATATTCTTGGACTTAACGCCTACTTGGGCAGAAAGGGACCCCGCAATAAAAGAGAGAAAAGGTGAAAAGTGTTATTTTTGATCTTCTCGTACTATTTCTTCCTGAACTCGGTATACCCGCATTTACCACAAGAATACCGGTCTTCATGTTCCGCTAAGAAGACGCCGGATCCGCACCTCGGGCATACCTTCCGTCTTCTGCGTGCCTTTCGCTTTCCCGCGTCCTCAACCACCTCATACAACGTATGGATCGCCGCCATGCTATCAAGCCTCCTCTTTTACCGTCCCTTCACTCTTTTCTTTGCCTGCACGAGCAAAGTTCCGCTCGATGATGTGTTCGCGCTCGATCTCTTTGAGCCGCTCCTCAGTTTCATAGACCTTTGCGTACCCAACCGTCTCTCTTTTCCCGAATTCGGTTCGCATCGTATCGATGACGAGAAGGTTCGGGCTGCACCGCAGCGCCTTTATCAAGGCATTCCGCGCCGCTTCTCTGCTCGGCGATGCGCCTTCTGCTTCATGTTTCAATCTGAAATGGAACTCCTTCCGCCTCAGCAACTGATTCTCCTTCTCCTTGGTTATCTCAACGTCCATCGTATCATTCCTCACCTCACTTTCAATGCATACTTTCCTTCTTTTTTGATCCCCAATTTCTTCGCGATCTGCGACTCTTGCGCATCAAGAATCACGACATAGCCACTCCAGTCCCTGCTCATCGAGTTTGACCCGCAGGTGCATACCATCCTTCCACTTTCCACGATCCTGTGGCAATCTCTGCACGCCTTCTCCATCAGACTTTCTTCTTCTCCTTCTCCCGTTCCTCTTCCAGCCACTCGAGTTTCCCCAGGCCCGGCTGTCGCATCGTCAGCCCGATCTTGCTATCACCAGGGTCACGTTCATTGAGCGAGATGGCCACGATTCGTGCCCGTAGCTTATCCCCTTCACCCAATGTCCGGCCGGTATCCTTCGTCACGAGTTTCGCGCCCTTCTCATCATACGAGATGTATTCGTCCGTAATCTGGCTGATGTGCAACAGGCCATCTAACGGACCGATCTCGACAAACGCACCAAATTCCACGATCTCCACGACCTCACCCTCGACGATCTCCTGCATCTTGGGTCTGAAGACGAGCGCATCAAAAACCGTTTCATAATACACGCCTGCATCACCTATAATGATCCGCCCCTCTTTTATATCCACGACATCCAGAATCGCAATAACCATCCCGATCTTTTTATCCATGCGCCCCTCGAGCTTCTCCTGGAGCATCTCCTTCACTACTACCTGCAACTCGTCACCCAATCGTTCCGGGCGGACCCTTACGACATCCACTGCTCTTATCTTGAGGTACATTCCTTTTACTCTTACACGCTTGGTACTAATTAACTAATGCTTATGCAGTCTTAAATTACTCCTCTCTTCTCTTCTGCCTCTTTTATCCGCTCCCAGGTGGGCATAAAAGCCGCTACCTCGACGCCAACCGAATCGATGTGCGAATTCACCAGCATCTCGGCAAATCCTGGAACCGTCGTGGGCGCTCTGCCGCAAATTCCGGTCTTTACCCCGTGTGCATTGCACGCTTCAATTACCCGCTGGACCGAGCTCACGACTGCTGAATCCGCCTCTGAATACCACAGGATACGTTGCAGTAATTCATTGTCCCGGTCTACCGCCAAAATGAATTGGGTGAGATCATTTGTGCCGAACGAGATGAAGGTGATCCCGGTCTTGATATAATCCTGGATCCGTATCGCATCGGTGGGTACCTCGACCATGATCCCCACCTGGAAATCATCCTTCCGGGGTTCAAGACCCACCTCTTTCATGATCTCGAATGCATCCCTCCAACCCGCGTTCCACATCTCCAGGTACCGTTTTACCTCTTTTGGCAGGTCTTTTTCAGGAATACCCCGGTACTTTTCGCTCAGTTCCGCGATCCATTCCCTGAGACCGTTCACCTCAAGCGGGTTCCGGACCATGGGAAACATTACCCAGATATTCTTATAGCCATGCGCTCGTGCCCGCTTTATAGCCTCTAACTCCCATTTAAAGACCACTCGATTCTCGGGCGCAAGGGATCGAATAAGCCCTCGCCAGCCCAGCATTGGATTCGCTTCCGTGGGCTCGTAGAGCTCCCCGCCAATAAGGCCCATATATTCGTTCGTCTTGAAATCCGTCGTCCGCACGATGATTGGCGATTGAGGGAATACAGCCGCGAACGCTTCGAGTGCCTGACTGAGCTTGGAAATGAAATATTCTCTTCCACTGGGATATCCCCTCATCTTTTCTTGTATGCGAACGATAATATTGTGTATATGCTCAGCCTCGTTCTTCTTCTCTTGTGCCCGTTTCTCCAACGTCCCATTGTCATAATCCTCAAGAGCACGGACATGGACACCGATATCCATGAGCGTGAACTCGATCCTCAAGAGAGAGATAAGAAACTTCGCTCCAAGCTTTGACAACGGCCACATCTTTCGTGCCACATTGGTGTTCGAAAGAATCAAGCCCAGAGGGGTCTTAATTGGTGATTCCAACAGTTTATTCACATCAATGTCCTCGCCCACTTCCTCGAGTGGCAGCTCGCCCTGGTAGACCGCCTTGTTATCTGCGTCGAGGGTGATCTTCTCGCCGTTATACTTATTCAATACTTCAGTCGCCACACCCGTGCCAACGACGCAGGGAATACCAAGTTCGCTGCTTACAATTGCGGCATGGCAGTTCGCCCCACCAACATCAGTAATAATACCATTTGCGCGCTTCATTGCCGGGACCCAATCTGGATCAGTCCGGACCGTGACGATGATATCTCCTTCCTGGACTCGGTCAATTTGAGAGACGTCGGGGATGATATTCATCTTACCCGTAACCGCCCCTGGCGAGCCCGTAACACCGCCCCGCAGTACCAGGTTACCCGCCCGCTCTGCCTCTTTAGCTACCAGCTCGGGCACCACCTTCTTCTTCAGTTCTATAATGTTCTCATCTTTTTGGGAATACACCGTCTCAGGACGATGCTGGAGCTCAAAGATGAGATCATGCTCGCCAATTGCAAACTCATCATCACCATATTTATAATCCGGCTTGCGTTTCCGATAATCAGCCTCGATCGCTTTATTCTCCCTCGCCAACGCGATTACCTGCTCATCGGTGAGGGAGAAGATGTCCCGCATCGGCTCGGGCGTCTCGACCCATTCGGTTCCGCCCTCTGCATTGTAGACCACCATTTTATCCACGACATCCAGAATCG
>RXIE01000170.1 GCA_004212135.1 Candidatus Methanophagales archaeon ANME-1-THS
CGGCGAGGGAGGCATGGTCACGACCGATACCAAGGAGTTAGAGAAGAAATTGAGACTGATCATCAATCACGGGCAGAGCGAGAAGTACGTGCATACCAGTTTGGGCTATAATTATCGAATGACCAATATCCAGGCTGCGATTGGTCTCGCCCAATTGAGAAAGCTTGAGGATTTTAACACCCGAAGGATCGCCAACGCAGCGTATTTAAATCAGGGGTTGAACGGCCCGGTCCAGAAGCCGCACCGGGAGGAGCACTGCAAGCATGTATATCATCAGTATGTGATCAAGCTCGAGGAGAGTTTTCCACTACGAAGAGAGGAGTTCATCCGGTACTTGAGCGACCACGCGATTGGAAGTGCGGTGCATTACCCCTTGCCGGTCCACCGGCAGCCGCTGTACCAGCAGCTCGGCTATGAGCAACATCAGTGCCCTACCGCAACACGACTTGCAGAGATTGTACTGAGTTTACCGGTACATCCCGCGTTAACACGCACTGATTTAGCATATATCTGCGATATACTTAATAAGGTGAGTTGACCGGACAATGGCTGGAGAAGTGAAGGAGAATAAGTTCTTCAAACACCCGACGGCAATCGTCGAAAGTGAGACGATTGGAGAGGGGACAAAGATCTGGCATTTCGTCCATGTAAGGGAGAAGGTTAAGATCGGCAAGAACTGCACGATTGGCAAAAGCGTTTATATAGATACCGAAGTCGAGATCGGAGATCATGTAAAAATCGAGAATTTCGTGTCACTTTATAAAGGGGTGAAGGTAGAGGATGAGGTCTTTATTGGTCCTGCGGTTACCTTTACCAATGATTTATATCCGAGATCATTCATATGGGACGAGGGTCGAATAGGCTATACCAGGGTTCACAGGGGTGCGAGTATAGGCGCGAATGCAACGATAATCTGCGGCGTGACGATCGGTGAGTATGCACTGGTTGGAGCAGGCAGCGTGGTAACAAAAGACGTCCCTCCATTCGGTCTGGTATATGGTAATCCCGCGCGGCTCATGGGTTTTGTCTGCTCCTGTGGCAGCAAATTGGAGAAAGTGGTGGAGGAGAACGAAGACGGAATGGTATATGAATGTGGGTGCGGGAATAAGGTCGAGATCAAGAGAGGGTGGTTAACATGAAAATTGCGGTGGTCGGACTTGGAAGAGCAGGTTTGCCGCTGGCCGCGGTCATAGCTGATAGCGGATTCGAGGTTATTGGTATCGATGTGGATGCACAGAAGTGCGAACTGATCAATAAAGGGGTAAATCCGATCCCGGAGGAGATCGGGTTGGATGAATTGCTCACGAAACATGGCGGGAAGAGCTTGAACGCGACGCCACGATATGAGGATGCATCTGATTGCAGCATGTTCATCGTGATTGTACCACTCTTCGTCGATGAAGACCATAATCCTGATTTCAGCGTGTTAGAAACCGCATTGAGAGCCGTGGGAAGAATACTGAAGAAAGGTGATATCGTCGTGCTCGAGACGACCGTCCCGCCCAGGACCACGGAGACCAGGATTAAGAAGTGGCTCGAGGAAGAGAGTGGGTTGACGTTTGGCGAGTTCCTTGTGGCACATTCCCCTGAACGGATCATGACGGGCTACAGCATCTCACGCTTAAAGGAGTTTCCAAAGATTATCGGCGGGCTCGATGAGGAGAGCGGGAAGCGAGCATTTGAGATCTATAAAAAATTCGTACCGAATATACATCGCGTTTCGTCCGCTCGGGTTGCGGAGTTCATCAAGCTGATAGAGGGCTGCTACCGGGATGTGAATATCGCGTTGGCGAATGAGCTCTTTAAGATCGCCGGGGAGTTGGGGATCAATTTCTACGAAGCACGGGAGTGGGCCAACCATGAATATTGCGATATTCATCTACCCTCCACGGGTGTAGGCGGACATTGCATCCCGTTATATCCCTGGTTTCTGATCAAGGAGCTGGAACGAATGGGTAAATTCGGGCATGCGCGATTATTACGGACAAGCAGAGAGATCAATGATGAAATGGCTGAATACTGGGCTGAAAAAATAGTTTTAGAGTGCTTGAAGGTCAACAAACCCCTGCATGAGGTCAAGATCTGTGTACGGGGGATAACATATAGGGAAGGAGTTAAGCAGTTGTATGAAAGTAGAAATCTGGTGGTAGCGAAGCGGTTAATGGAGAAGGGACTGAAGGTCTACGTCTACGATGAGCTCGTTTCCGAAGACGAGATAGAGGATATGGGATTGCGATTCTGCAAGCCCGAGCATGCTGATATAGTCTTCGATTCCTTCCGGTTAACCACTCGCATTAAGTAACTAGTCTTATAAACAAACCGAAATGCTTAACGTAACGAGCAACGTAGTATCAGAGGAGCAAAGATACCTACCGAGATATGGTCCTGGCGGGAAAGATATTCCTGGTTGATGAAGACGTTGGGGCGGACCTGCAGACCTTAGCCGCCAAGCTGAAAGGGTTTAAAGCTGAAGAGCGAATAAAAGAGGACGATAAGGATATAAGCTTGGTCACGGAGATAAAGGACTTACGGTTAGTGGGCGATTCGTTATATGGCACATTCATCCAGGACCAACTGCTCGAGGTCTACCATCATGGTGGGCGTGTGCGCATCCCGACCACGTCTGAAGCGCCTTTCTTCTTCGTCCGGCATGAGCAGCAGGGTCAAAAAGGGAGGACTGTGCTGACCGTTATGGAAAAGAAGGCGCGGGCTAATAATATCGCAAATCAGTTGAGTAAAATGCTCTTCATCACTACCGGACGGATCGTCGAGGTGAGGATCGAGCCCGCGCGATTTGAACGCTTTCACGAAGCTAACTTCGAGGATACCAAAATCATCTTCTTCGATGATGTCAACCTCCCGAATATCAAAAAACTCTCACTATATGGCTCCGCTCTGGGCAATACCTCGACGTATCTCGAGCATTTGAAGCACGGGAAGATATGGTATATCGTGCTGAAGTCCAAACGGCACGGCGCGGTGGTCGGCGTTACGCGAAACGGTGTGGTAACGATCTTCAGCAAGGCGACAAAGGACGATTTCATCGAGTATGTGAAGCGCGAGATTATCGATTTGATTTGATACCAGCCCTCACCGCCCGGTCGCTTCGCGGTTCAGCGCCAGCGGTTTCAGACTTCAATAGTACCAGCACCTATTCGCATACCATATCGAGGTACAGCATCGTTATTTTATCCGCAGCCTCCTTCGAAATGCGCTCCGCAACGAGCGAAATGAACACTTCCGCATAGTCTGGAGGCACGCATGACAAACTTTCCAGCCCTTCCATCACCATATCAACCAGATACGCAAGCTCTTCATCCTGCAAATTCCGCAACCTTCCCTCAAAGTCTGCCGCGTCCCGTGCGACGTGGTTGGAGAGTGGGGGTAATATGGACTTGAAGGGCACCTTTGCATGCGCACATACAATCTCCGCTAACTCCGGCGCGAGCTTCTTTAAGAGTGTTATATCCTTCTCATTGAGTCTCCTCGCCATGCGTTCTCCTCTTTGTTCTTAGTTCTCTCTATATCTCATCCCTTAAATTATCTTTTAGCCTGAAACCCAAAAGGGTTGCCCATGCCGACACCAACATCGCGATATAAAGGGGGGTGAAGGTAGGGGTGCTGCGATGCCGTACCGGTGATAGGGTCACCTTTGTAGGGGGGGAGTAAAGGGAGGTGAAGGTAGGGTCTGCAGCGCCTCTCGGCATGGGCACTTATTATTACAATTTTATACTATAAAAAGTTTTTAAAATTCCGCCCGGGAGACTGCAGCATATCCATCACTTAAAAGTCCGCTTTTATCCAGGAACTGAATAGTGATACATGGTGATACGAAAACGGCTCTGATGAAGAAGGTCACGGTACAGCGAACGGTTAAAATCCCACGAGAGCATGAGGAGCAAGAGGAATGGAGCTCAAAGAGAGCCCGGAGTACGAGAAACAGATAGGGATCTGGTTTTATGCCACGAAAACCGATGGTATTGGTGGTGTGATAAAAACCATCCCCGCGGACTTTGTCGTGCGGGAGATTACAGAGCCCTTACAGGGTCGTGGGGCAGAGCCTCACACGCGGGAACGCGGGCAGAGCCCTCGAGTTCGGGGTCAACGGGGCGAAGCCCCGTTAGAAGGAAGATATCTGATCGCAGAACTGACGAAGGAGAACTGGGATACTCACAGCGCGGTACGAGAGATTGCACGTCGGTTGGGCGTGAGCAGGAACAGGATCGGATTCGCAGGCACCAAAGACAAATTCGCGTTGACCACGCAGCGCATAAGCATCTGGGATACCGATGAAGATGCGCTCGAACGAGTCAAGATCGCTGATATCTCCCTCACGGTAATTGGCAGATCGAATAAAGCCGTTTCATTGGGCGATCTTCATGGGAACGAGTTTAAGATCGTTATTCGGAACTTAGAGGGAGAGAAAGAGGAGCTCACTGAAAAAATCGAGCTGATAACAAACGAGCTCGAAGAGCTGGGCGGAATACCCAACTTCTTCGGGGTGCAGCGGTTCGGCATAAGCCGTCCCATCACGCACATTGTGGGGAAATACCTCATACAAGGAGAGATCAAAGCAGCAGTGATGTCGTACCTCGCGGACATTTTTCCCGGGGAAAGCGAGGAAGCAAAACACGCGCGGAGACTCTGTAAAGAAGGTGACCTGAAAGCGTGCTTGAAACAAATGCCCCTCGCGCTGAGGTATGAACGAGCGATGTTAAACGAGCTGGTAAAGCGTGGCTGTGAACGTGAGGCGGATCTCCTTGCCGCTTTTTCTGCACTCCCAAAGACCTTACAAAAACTCTTTGTACACGCGTATCAAGCGTATCTCTTCAACCTCGTGGTTAGTCAGCGGATGGCCCGGAAGATCCCATTGAACAGAGCGATCGAGGGCGATGTCGTCTGCTTTCTCACTGAGTTCGGGATCGCGGATCCAGATAAGGTGGAGCGGGTCACTGAAGAGAAAGTAGAAGCGATGAACCGGCTGATAAAGCGGGGTAGGGCCTTTGTCACTGCGCCCATCTTCGGCTATGAAGCTGCTTATGCGGACGGTATGCAAGGCGAGATAGAACGGAGCGTGCTGTGTGATGAGGCAATTGAATTAGCCGATTTTTATAGCGAGAAGATGCCAGAACTGAGTTCCAAAGGCACGCGAAGGCCAGTGGTGGTCCCTGTGCAGATGAAGCTGTGCGAGGATGAAATTACTGACGACGAGCTCAATCCCGGGCGACTCAAAGTGACGTTACAGTTCTTCTTGCCTAAGGGCTCGTATGCCACGGTTCTATTAAGAGAATATATGAAGACCCCCAAGCAAGGAGAGACTTTTTTGGGTGAGCTACGATAAGGATAGGTTAAGAACTAATAGCATCTCTTTCCTCATTTTACCACCCATCAAACAGCTAAAGCGATCTCAGAAGGCTTTAGCTTCCCTGATGCTGGATCAAACTCCAGCATCAAACCCTCAAGAGCATAAACGCCCAGAACTTTGGCATCTTCGGGCTCGGCAAAGACCGTGATTGTAGAAGTTTCCTTATTTTCAACTTTTATCTTCGCCTCACCTATATCTCTTTCCACTATTTTGCCTTCTATTGTTTTAAATTTATGTTTTGCTTTCCTCTCAACACCGATAGCTTGGAGGATAGCTTTATCTATCCAAGTATAGGTGGAACCTGTATCTATAAGCAAGTCCACTTCTCGCTCACCCTTCCCAGCTATCTTCGCTTTTACTATTTTGTGCCCCATGGTCTTCTTCCCTTAATTAGTACATAAATGGGCTTTATTATATATTTTGGGTATATTTCCACAGTAAAAGCACCACATTCCAAAGAATACCATTTACACCCTCCTCGCCCTCATCAGTTTTTTCGCGCTCACGAAGAGATGCTCCCCCGTCTCCGTATCCACGCCCTCGATTCCTTTCCCTTCTATCACCCGCTCCACGGTAAACACGTGATTATCGAGTGCCACCGCGTCACCTTCCTTAAACCCCGGAAGCCTCACTGAAAACGAGACGCGGTAGATCTCTCGTGAGCGCGAAAAAACGTAGAGTTTCCGACTTTCCGAAAAACCTCCGCCGAGCTTCTTCACGACCCCCCGCGAAATCCTGCGACCACACTCCATACTGCTGACATAGATATCGAGCCCCTCTTTCAACCTCTGAAGTTTAGACACGAAATCCTCTTCGTCTAAGGACATATACGCGATTTCTTCCGCTACCGCGAGCTCATCATCCGTTGGAATTCTCCCCTCGGCTCTTATCTGCACGATACCCGCGTAATATCCTCCTGCGATCCTGCTGCAGCGTTCACAGGTCTCTCGTTTCAAAATTACCGCTACTTCCACGTTTTTTTCGAGCTCCAAGCCGTTTATTTCCGCTTTCGCTGTCAGAACCACACGTGGCCTGCGCTCTTCTCTGCCTATCTCGGTCCTCAAGCCTTTTATCAAGACGCCACACCCGTATCCATGCTTCTTTCTGATCTCTTTCTTCACTGACTCTTCGACCACCGCTTCGATGCTCGTCTGCTCCTTACCTTTAAAATAACCGCCACAATGCGTACAGACCGACAGACTGACATCTAAATGCTCGGGCTCGAGTAACGTTATCCCCTCTCTGAAACAGTCCTCACAAAGCGAATCAAAGAATTCTTCGGTCTGCTTACCGCATTTAGGACAAAATTTAGTCCATTTAACGCTCTTTTGTGCTTCTTCTTCCGTTTTCATCGTTACGATCAATAGACAATATGCTCCGAGCCACTCAACTTAACGCCTCTCGTAACAGTTCCTTCTGTTTCTTCGTGAGATTCTTAGGTGTTTGCACGCTTACCTCCACATACAGATCTCCCCGACCACCCTTGAGTCTCGGCATTCCCTGCCCCCGCACGCGAAATTGGCTGTTTGTCTGTGTTTCCGGTGGAATTTTTACCTTCACACGTCTGCCATCTAAGGTCGTTACGAGCACCTCATCGCCCAGGGCAGCCTGCAGGAAACTTATCGACATCTTCATAAAAAGGTCATCGCCTCGTCGCTCGAAGATCCGATGGGGTAAAACGTTTACGATCACGTACAGGTCACCGGGTTCTCCGCCAATTCTGGAGTCCGCAGGTCTTCCTGCTTTGGGGATCTTGATCTCATAGCCGGTATACACACCACTCTTGAGCTTAAGTGAGACCTTGGTTCGCTTTGATACCCTGCCCGTCCCACCACAGAGGCTGCAGAGGTCATACGTCGCTCTTCCCGTGCCTTTACACTGGGGGCAAACGGTAGCGGTGATCACACGGGTACTACCCCTCGTTTGCATCGCTCGAATCTGACCCGCACCTTTACACGAGGGGCACTCACTCGATTTACCAGATCGGGACCCTGTACCACTGCATGCCTTGCACAGTCGTGACATGGGTACTTCGATTACCTTCTCCGCACCCATCGCGGCTTCTTCTAACGTAATATCCAATTGTAACTGAACATCCGCACCGCGAACAGGCCGCTGGATTCCTTCCCGCGAGCTGAACAGCGTATCAAAGACGCCACCGCGACTCGCAAAGCCCGGACTTCCCGCAGAGCCGAAGAAAGTTTCAAAGATCGCACTCCCAAAGATATCCTCAACATCGCGGTAATGCGTAAAGTGCGTCCAGTCAAATCCCTGAGGTCCAAAGGTCTCATCCGCTACCCGTTCACCGATCTGGTCGTACTTTGCGCGTTTCTCCTTGTCTATTAAGACTTCGTATGCCTCTGAAATCTCCTTGAATTTCTCTTCCGCCTCTTTTTTATCACCCTTGTAAATATCCGGATGGAATTGCTTGGCTAATCTCCGATACGCTTTTTTAATCTCTTCGTCGGTAGCGTCCTTGCTCACGCCAAGTATCGCATAATAATCTTTCTTCGGCATTATACTCCCACGACCTGTGGATGATTGGTTTCCGGGTACGAGTGCATCGTTCAGGAAATCCTCGATTAGAGGAATACGCAAGAGCCCCCCTGTGGCAATTGGCTCGTCGTGAAATGTGGCCTGATAGGGCGGCTGGGATTTTCAGGATGCTGTTTAAGCGTTTATTCCTCCTCATCCATCACCTTGTATTCCGCATCCGCAGGACCCTTTTCTTCTTTCGGTGCCTCCCGTTGCTGATACTGTGCTCCGGCTTGTTGATAAGCCCGCATTGAAATATCATGGAATGCGCGTGTCAGTTCTTCCATCTCAGCCCGCATTTTGCGGACATCCTCGGTCTTTATCGTCTCGCGAAGTCGTTCGACAATTGCCATGATCTTCGTTCGTTCGTCGCTCGTTACCTTATCGGACAAATCCCTGAGCGAGCGTTCGCTGGTATAAATCAGACTCTCTGCCTGGTTTTTCGTCTCAACGATCTCACGACGCCGCTTATCCTCTTCCTCAAAGCGCTTCGCGTCCTCCATCATCCGATCAATCTCGCGCTGCGAGAGTTTGGTCGACGCGGTGATCGTGATCGCCTGTTGCTTGCCCGTGCCCAGATCCTTAGCGGTGACATTGAGTATGCCATTGGAATCGATATCGAAGGTGACTTCGATTTGCGGAACGCCCCGCGGTGCTGGCGGGATACCCATCAGATTGAACCTCCCCAGGCTGACGTTATCTCGGGCGAACTCGCGTTCACCCTGGAGCACATTGATCTCAACACTCGTCTGACTATCCGCTGCGGTCGTAAATATCTCACTCTTCTTGGTGGGGATCGTTGTATTTCGCTCGATTAATTTGGTAAATACGCCGCCCAACGTCTCAATGCCCAGCGAAAGCGGTGTGACATCTAAAAGCACCACGTCCTTCACTTCCCCAGCTAAAACGCCTGCCTGTATCGCAGCACCAAGTGCCACACACTCCATCGGATCGACCCCGCGCTCTCCTTTTTTACCCACGTAATCCTCGACGAATCTCTGAACGATCGGCATCCTCGTCGGCCCGCCGACGAATATGATCTTAGTGATCTCCTTTGGGGTGAGCTTCGCATCTTTTAATGCCTGATCGATCGAGCCTTTACATTTCTCAACAATCGGTCGTACGAGCTCCTCCAGCTTCGCCCTCGTGAGCTTCCGGACAAGATGCTTCGGACCCGTCGCATCTGCGGTGATGAAGGGCAGATTGATATCGGTCTCGAGCACATTCGAAAGTTCGATCTTCGCCTTTTCTCCTGCCTCTCGTAACCGCTGCAGTGCCATCTTATCATTTCGCACGTCGATTCCCGACTCCTTCTTGAATTCCTCGGCTATAAAATCCACGAGTGCGGTGTCCATATCCGTGCCACCCAACTGGGTGTCGCCACTCGTGGAAATGACCTCAAATACACCTTCGCTGAACTCCATGATCGTAACGTCCAGCGTACCACCCCCGAAATCGAATACCAGGATCTTCTGATCTTTCTCGGTCTTGTCGATCCCGTACGCAAGTGCTGCGGCGGTCGGTTCGTTGATAATTCGCACCACTTCCAGGCCTGCAATGGCACCGGCATCCTTGGTTGCAGTCCTCTGATTGTCGTTGAAGTACGCCGGTACCGTTAAGACCGCTTTATCAACTTTATCGCCCAAAAAAGCTTCTGCATCGGTTTTTATCTTCTGGAGTATGAACGCAGTGATCTGCTGTGGCGTATATTCCCGGCCATAAACCTTCACCTTATAGTCAGTTCCCATCTTCCGTTTAATTGCAGAGATCGTCCCTTCTGGATTGGAAACCGCTTGTCGCTTCGCAGGTTCCCCAACCAGCCTCTGCCCATCTTTCGTGAAGGCCACATACGAAGGAAAGGCTTTTCCGCCGAGACTCGTCCCTTCGGCACTCGGTATAATTGTAGGCTTCCCACCAATCAGTGCTGCCGCTGCCGAATTGCTCGTCCCCACATCTATACCTATCGTTTTTGCCATTTCTTAGCCTCCCATAATCCTTTATATGTAGTAGTATCACCGTGAGCACTTATAAAAGTTAGAGGATTACAATTTCGAGGCACGCTCATCCTTAAATATCTCCAAATTCGTAATTTACGTATAACTATGAACGAAACCGAACCTGAGGGAAACAGGGAGCGCGATGAGGATCGTGAGCGTGTCATAGAAGTCAGCGTTGAGGACGAGATGAAACGCTCGTATATAGACTATGCGATGAGCGTGATCGTCGGAAGAGCTCTTCCTGACGTTCGTGATGGGCTCAAACCTGTGCATCGTCGGATCTTATACGGCATGCATGAACTCGGGGTTACCCATGATCGGCCGCATAAGAAATCCGCGAGGATCGTCGGGGATGTGCTGGGAAAATACCATCCACATGGTGATGTTGCCGTGTACGATACGATCGTGAGAATGGCGCAGGATTTCTCGTACCGGTACCCATTGGTCGATGGTCAGGGTAATTTCGGGAGCGTGGACGGAGACGCTGCGGCTGCCATGCGCTATACCGAAGCGAGACTCTCAAAGATAGCCGAGGAGTTACTGGTTGATCTTGATAAGAATACGGTATCCTGGAGCCCTAATTTTGATAACACTCTGAAAGAGCCGGATATCTTACCGGCAAAGCTCCCTAACCTGTTGATAAATGGCTCTTCAGGTATCGCGGTCGGTATGGCCACGAACATGCCACCCCATAACTTAGCCGAAGTGGTGGATGGCATCATCAAAGTGCTTGATGAGCCGGACGTGAGTATCGGGGAGTTGATGCGGATCATAAAAGCGCCTGATTTTCCCACCGGTGCAATTATTTCGGGCTACGAGGGCATAAAACAGGCGTATGAAACCGGCAGAGGCAGTTTAAGACTGAAAGCGAGGGTGGAGATAGAACGAACCGCGAAGAGAGAACGAATCGTCGTCAAGGAGATACCGTACCAGGTGAACAAGAGCAAGCTGGTAGAGGAGATTGCGGACTTTGTCAGGAGGTACAAGGTCGAAAGTATTACTGATCTGAGAGACGAATCGGATCGCAAAGGATTGCGGATTGTGATCGAGTTAAGAACCGGGTCGAATGCCTCGGTCGTGTTAAACAAGCTTTATAAGCATACGCAACTGGAAACCACGTTTGGCGTCATCAATCTCGCCCTCGTGGATGGTGAACCGCGGGTCTTAACGCTCAAAGAGTTGATCGAGTGCTACATCAAGCACCGGATAGACGTAACGATTCGACGGCTACAGTTTGAATTGGATCGCGCGGAGAAGCGCAAGCACATCTTAGAGGGCTTAATCATCGCGATAACGCATATTGATGAGGTGATACAGCTCATAAAAGCATCACGTGATAGCAAAACGGCAAAGTCCGCTCTCATCGCGAGATTTGAGCTGAGCGAGGAGCAAGCGAAAGAGATACTGGAGATGCGACTCGCTCGATTGAGTGCTCTGGAGCGAGACAAGATAGAAACCGAGCGCTCAGAGCTGGAGCGGAATATCGCGTGGTTTAAAGAGGCACTGGCAAGTGAAGCGCGAATACGGGGCATTATAAAAGACGAACTGAGAGCACTGAAGGAGAAGTATGGCGATGCGAGGAGGACCGAAATCGAGGAAGAGATGCTGTTAAGCGAGCGCGATTTTATCGAGGAGGAAGAAGTCATCCTCTTTTTCACGCAGCGTGATTATGTGAAGCGATTACCGGCGGATATCTTCAAGCAGCAGAGAAGGGGCGGAAAAGGTATTCTGGTGCTTGATAAGAAAGAAGATGATGCGATCGTGAATTTCATACGCGCATCCACAAGGGAACGGCTGATTCTTTTTACCGATACGGGCAGGGCATACCAGGTGAAGACCTACGAGATCCCGCCGGGTAGCAGACATGCGAAAGGGAAACCCTTGCCGAACATCCCGGGTCTGAGCATCACCCAATCGGAGACCGAAGAACGGGAAAAATTCGTTGCCGCGCTTCCTATCCCCGAAGAGGTGGATAAGGGTATACAAACCCAGACCGAAGATTCGTTTATCGTCTTCGCGACCAAACGAGGTGTGGTAAAAAGGAGCTCGCTCGCTAATCTGAGGTCTATACGCATCACGGGGATCGTTGCCGTGAGGGTCGACCGCACCAAGGGCGATTCCTTAGCCGGTGTCGCGTTGATAACACCCGTACCGGGCGTGCGAGATCGCGGAGCAGAGCCCCACGCAGGGGAAGCACGGAAGGGAATAATCATGAGCTCCAAGACTGGAAAGGTGATTTTGTTCCAGGAAGAGGAACTGCGGGAGATGGGTAGATATGCAGCGGGGGTACGGGGCATGAGGCTGGAGAAGGGCGATGAGATAACGAGTATTGAAACGGTCGATTTGAGTCTGGGTTCATCACGAGTCGTAACGCTCACCGAGCGGGGCTATGGCAAGAGGACGAGGTTAGAGGCTTACCGAGAGACACACCGTGGTGGTAAAGGCGTTATTGGTATGAAAGTGATGGAAAGAACGGGAAACGTGGTGTGTACCAAGCAGGTGAATCATGATGATGAACTGTTGATTGCCACATCGGACGGCATGGTGACGAGAATTTCCGCGCGAAGTATCCCTGTGCAGGGTCGAAATACGCAGGGCGTGAGGGTGATGCATGTAAATGAGGGTGAGAGGGTAGTAGCAGTCGAGGTGGTTCATAAGACTAAGAGCAAGTAGTTGAGGGCTGAGTGTAGGACGCGCGAGTAAGATGACCGTGAAGTAACCGAGGCAAAAAAGAGAGAAAAGGGATTAACACTCGTGCACGGTTACGTGCTCAGTCTCTTTCTCCGCTTCACCCGCTCAAAAAACCCGCGTTGCTCCATGATCTCCCTCGTCTTACCGGTTATTACCAGCTCGGCTTCCCTCAGTTCCTCCAGGTTCTTACACCCAGTTAGGAACATTGCAACCAGTAATTCCTCTGCCATCTCTTTTATCCGTTTTATCACGTTATCCGAGCTTAGACGCTCCATCGCGAGCTTCAGGAACGGTAAAGCCGCGCTACAGAGATTCGCACCCAGGGCAATGCTCTTTGCAACAGCAAGCCCATCTCGTATTCCACCCGTGGCGATTAACGGGATCGGAGTAGGAATGGCACGGCACTCCACGATACTCTCCACCGTGGTGATCCCCCAGTCCCAGCCGAAGAGGTTCCCTAAATGTTCGCCCAGCTCATCTCCTTCTGCCTTCGCCCGGTGGATCTCCGCTGCCGCTAAACTTGTTCCGCCATAGCCACCCACGTCGATTGCTGACACGCCGACATCCTGCACCATCTTCGCCACCGCATAGCTCATCCCAGCCCCGGTCTCCTTGACGATCACCGGCTTTTTAATCGCCTCGCAGACCTCTCTGATCGCCGTAAGGCAGCCACTTGCATCAACATCACCCTCGGGCTGAATAGCTTCCTGTAAAAAGTTGAGGTGTATGGCAACCGCATCGGCATCGATCATCTCGATGACCCGCTCGACTCCTTCTACCCCGTATTCCTTCACCTGAGGAGCACCCAGGTTCGCGTAAATGAACGAAGTAGGCGCAGCGTCACGAACGACGCGGAACGAATCCTCGTGCTCAGCGCCCTCCAGTGCGGCTCGCTGCGAGCCCACGCCCATACCCACGCCGAGCGCTTCGGCAGCTTCCGCAAGAACCGCATTTATTCGCGTCGTCTCCGGGTGCCCGCCGGTCATCGAGGCGATAATGAGCGGATACTTAAACGAGAAGCCTAAAAACTCCGTCTTCAAATCGATCTCCTCTTTGTCCACTTCGGGTAACGCCACATGAACAAGTTTAACATCGGAGAAGCAATTCTCCGCCACTTCCACGTCCTTTTCTGCACAAATCCGGAGTTGCTCTATCTTTCTCTTCGATGTCTGGTTCATTCGCTTGATCGATCGCCCTCACTCAAAGAAGAGGGTATCCAAACTTCTTTAAGTTATTTTTCTTGGTAACCATAAAGAAAAGAGCAATGCCTTTAGTCAATTACTCCACGCCCCGAAAAATTCATCTTGAAACCTTCGGCTGCACGGCAAACATGGGTGACACGCTGAAGCTGCGAGCGCTTCTGAGAAGAAAAGGGCACGAGCTCGTAGAGGAAGATGAGGCTGATCTTGTTATCGTGAATACCTGTACGGTGACAAAGAGAACTGAATTGAACGTGCTCAAACGGCTGCGGGAGTTGAAGAGCGCGGGTAAAGAGGTGATTGTCGCGGGTTGTATGGCTGCGGCACAGCCGGAGTTAATAAAAAGCGGTTTAGGCGAGGAGGTACCTCTGGTGACACCCCGGGATATCGGTGATGCGTATCAAGTCGGATCGTAGCCATGTCGTGAGGGCGTGGTCAGTATAATCCCGATCGCTATGGGCTGCGTTGGAAGATGCTCGTATTGCGTGGTGAAGCAGGCGAGGGGAGAGCTGATCAGCTACGCGCCCGAAAAGATACGCGAAGCGGTGAAACATGCGGTGGAACGAGGTGCGAAGGAGATACAGATCACGTCCCAGGACTGTAGTGCGTATGGCTGTGAGAGAGGGGATGGTTTCAAGCTCCCCGAGTTGTTAGCACTGGTGACCTCGGTTGAGGGTGATTTTAGCGTACGCGTGGGCATGATGAACCCATGCACGATCAGTCACATTTTAGATGCGCTCCTCGAGGCATTCGAGTCCGAGAAGATCTTCAAATTCTTTCACGTGCCGGTACAATCCGGATCGGATAAGGTGCTGAGGGATATGCGCCGGGGTTATAAAGCTGCTGACTTCATTGAGCTCGTGACCCGCATACGAAAGCGATTTGCGGACTGCACACTCTGCACGGATTTCATCATCGGGTTTCCAACCGAGACGGAAGAGGATTTCCATGCCTCTTTGAAGCTTTTGGAAGAAGTAAAACCGGAGAAGGTGAATATCACGAGGTTCTCTCCGCGACCCGGGACGGACGCAGCTCAGCTCAAGGATCTGCTCGACCGCGAAAAGAAGAGGAGATCAAGGATCTTCTCTGCGCTCGAGCGCAGGATTGGGTTCGAGACGCAAAAGGCGTTGGAAGGAAAGGAGCTTACGGTTCTGATAACGGAAAAAGGGACGAAAGGAGGTGTTATAGGTAGGGACCCGGCCTACAGGATGGTCGTGCTGGATGAGGAGGTGCCACTCGGGGCTTCGCAGAGAACGAGGATACGGGAGGCGAGGGGCACGTATGTGAGGGGAGAAGTTGTTGCATAGAGCACCGCTCGCACGGATATGATCTCCGGCCTGCTTCACGTGCAGGATGACCACCACCGCGCCATGACCCTGCCTCTTCGCGGTTGCATAATTTGAGCAATAGTTATGATAAACTGAAAGCATCCATAACCTATATAAATAATGATAGCAGAGAGAAAGATAGGGACGAGTAACTTGAGGATTCGTGATGCCCAATGAATACAGCGGGTAAGAAAAAGAAGCGTGTAGATGCTCTGAATACACTTCGTCTCGCCGCGTGCTCCGCTCTGCGGAAGGATATCCTCATCTCTCTGCAGAAAGGTAAGAAGCCGCTGAGCAAATTACGTGATGAGCTGGGCGTGAGCTCCACGACCGCGATCCATGCCTTACGAGAACTTGAACGGGATAACCTCGTCTTGCAAGACGGTGAGCGAAATTACGCATTGACAAAAATCGGTGAGATCTTAACGTTGAAATTAACTGATTTTATTAATACCGCAGATATCTTGAAGAAGCACGAGCAATTTTGGCTTGAGCATGACCTCAGCGGCATTCCAGAGCGCCTGGTTGAGAAGATTGGGTGGTTGAGTAATGCTACCCTGCTCGTCGATTCGCCAACCGACATCTTAAAATCACATAAAGCCCTCATTCAGGTACTTGAAACCGCCAATGAGGTGAAAGGGATTTATCCCATCTTCAATCTCGAGTATTTCGAGAAGATCGAAGAGTTGGTGGAGGGAAAAGTGATTGATGTCGAGCTCATCGTATCGAATGAGGTCTTGGATAGTATAGAGGGCGTATTAGAGACGAGTGAAGCGTTCAAAAGTATCTTTTCCGCACCTAACTTCACGCTCCTGGGGACAGACGAACCAATAAGAATACTCTTCACCCTGACCGATAGTATTCTGTATCTTGGCTTGTTCGCTGCCGGGGGGCTCTATGACTTTAACCGGGCGCTCGTGTGTGATGATGAACGGGCTCTCTCGTGGGGGCGGGAATTGCATGAGTATTACCGTCAGCTCGCAAAGGCGATCGTTCTTTGATCTTATTTGATGGCGTGCGATGAGGTGAAATGCGCTCTCGCTATACCACATAAGACCTTAACTACGTGTCTGGCAGAAGAGACGTCCCAAAGCCATTTTCTGACCCTGAGTCCTTACTCCAAGACCTGAGCCTCTTTTATTATAGCTCCGGTATATAGGTATACGGTATGCTCAAATTGAGCACTATTGCCCAGGTTGGGAAAGATAGAGAAGCAAAGATCAATCATCGAGGGGTCGGATTTGAAGAATGATTAAGAGCGGAGCGCAAAAATTGCCAGGTTACAACGTGGCAGAAATGATTGCGTATTGGAGTATCCTCATTCTTCTCTTGATTCTTTCAGGATCGCTTATATTCACGAATAAGAAGAGGCAATTCTTCACATGATTCCGTTAGAAATAGCTGGCCTTTTATTAGGTGCGATACCAATAACAATACTGAGTCTTCTGGTATTATTAAAGTTTGCGATTTATCCGCTGCATAAAATTGAATATATCTCGTGTTTATTAAGCCAGGTTGCTGACGATATTAGGGATCTCGAACGTTATTGGGAATCAAATAGTAACCAATTGAGAAGACAGCTTATACTGGATAGTGATCCACAAAAGGAGGCGAATGGAAATTGTCTCACCGCGTCTAAAAAACCTCGAACTGTGGACGAGCTGGAATGTGAAGCATGGCGCAACGGTGGCAAGGGAGATCATCTCACCACGTCTGAAAAATCTCGAACTATGGACGAGTCGGAATTTGAAGCATGGTGCAGGAGAGGAGAGTCGAAATTACAACGTTATAAAATGGCAGAGATGATCGAGTCCTGGAGCATCTTCATCTTTTTCTTAATTCTTTTTGCGGTGCCTCTCGTGATGAATAAAATCTTATGGGATTTCTTCATGATTTCGGTCGATATTGCTGCCCTCCTACTGGTAGCGATCCTAATTGCAACACTGAGTCTTCTGGTATTATTAAAGTTTGCAACCTATCCGATGAATAAAATAGAATTTATCTCCTGTTTATTAGCGAAGATTGCTGACGATATTAAGGATCGGGATGAAATTAATCTGGAATCAGAACTGAAGCAGCTCAAGAAGCATAGTATATTTCCCCTTAAATTCCCGGATAAACGTCTATTTGTGAGAGATATTAATAAACAAGAAGAATTTTACGAGTTATTAAAAAGACTGCATAAACGGTTGCTTTATAAATTAAGAACCGCTTCGATCGAGGAAGTGAACTATGAAGATATTAAAAAATTAGGTTATTATATCCATGAGGATCGTGAAGAAAAGGTCAATATTTTGAAGAAGATTATTGATGATAATCCTGAAGAATTGCCTCCTCCACTCAGACCGATGATGAGGGGAATTTTGGCACATGAGTATGCAAAAGTCTCTTTAGTGACGCTGTTACTAGTATTATTCTCCTATTTTATTTTGTTCAACTCTATAGGCCTTGAACTGAATACCGTAGCACTTGTTTTTACACTCCTGTGGATCTTTCTCAATGGTATAATCTATCTTCAAAAATTGGTACAGAGGTAAAATCGGGTTTAGGCTTTACATATTCCTTTTTTAAGATCTGGCCCGACACTTTCAGTCATCGTCAGTGGCTTTGCACGATCCGTTCCGTGATACGGGGAGTTCGTACTTAAGGTTCTAACCTAAGGTTCGAACCTCAAAACCATATAGCTTTATAGGTTGGTACATTGTCTTTTAATGTCAATATCAGCAACCCATGGCAATATTGCTTGGGTATTATGACTCCGGTTACATACCTTGGATATTATGAATATTATGTTGCATTTGCACTCCTAGGTGCGGGGCTCAAATATGTTGATGATGCCTTTGATGAAGACCGGTTTAGCAAGAAAGGCGCTTTAGTGGTAGCTCCTCTCCTGGTGATTCTTGCAGGGATGTTAGCAGTCACAGACACAGCATCACGAACAATCCTTGTTTCAATCCTCCTTTCTTCTTTAATCAGCGGGAAAGTAGATAATGTGGTCTTTAAGCTGAGTTCTGCTGCGTTTTTAGTGCTTATCTTATTTGCTTCGCATACGTTTAACGGCACATTAACCTTTTTATGGATTCCGTTGTTCGCGCTCACGATGTTTGGGATACTGGACGAAAAAGGGGAGGGATATACAGCTAAAAATAAAACCACCACCATAACGAACTTTTTCTTTCACCATCGTTTCGCAATGAAACTAGGAATGCTCACCCTCTGTGCCTGTCAATTTTTTGCATGGTCCTATCTATTCTCCTTTTTAGCATTTGACCTGACATACGAGGCAGTGGGAGTATTTAGATCGGTGAGTGTGCCACCATCAGTTTCCAGGATGAAAACGTCCACCTTGCACACACAACTTGAAGAACTCGCGTGAGGCTGGGAGTGTTCCCACGACAAGGAATATGCTACCCATAGCATTTGACGTTCGAAACATGAAGAAGAATCCGCTAGAGCATTTCAGCTGACTAAACGAATAACAGGCTTAGCTGGCGTTCCGTGATACAATTTCTCGATGAAGACCGCGGCATTTTTATCTCCGCCTGATAGTATGAGGATATTGTCAAAATGCTTCTTCACTTCATCCACACCCTCCTTTTTAATTAAATAGGAAGAGGGATCAATCGCGATTATACTGGTGCAATTCCACCGTTTCAATCCCTCTACCTGGCGTTGTAAGAGCTCAAAGGGATCTTTTGAGCCGAAATATTTCGAGAAGTCGTCATAGATATCAATCACCACGATCTTTGCGCTCTCTCTCGGCAGGCTCTTTATCGCTTTTACAATGCTCCGTTGGAATTGGATCTTGCTAAACGGAACGATTAATCGATGATCCTCTTCTGCCAGTTCCGAACGAGGATTTTCTGTATACAGAGATTCATAGAGATCAATGAGCATGAGCTTTTTAAAATCCCCACCATCCACGAGTAGCCCGCCCAATATGTGCTGGTATGGGAGTTTTGAGGTCGCATAAATGGCGTTATTTCCCTCTATCAGTCCCTTTTTGATAAATGAGAAGAGAAATTCCTGTTTTGCTTTCGTTTCTTCAGTGATAAGCAGCGTGGTAGTCCCCCGTAGCAATCCACCGCTCATGATTCCATCCATCTCTTCGATACCCGTTGGAACCACATCAAGGAGCTCGCTAATCGTAATCGCATAAGGCGCTAATACCTTCTTTATTTCATCTCTCAGCATTTCGTAAAGGAGTAACCGCTTGAACGGGAACCGCTCCTCCACAGCTTCGAGATACAATCTGAAGAGCTTCACAAATATGCCCCGATCGAACCTCGCGCCTTCCTTTAGCTGTATCTCTCCTGTTTCAAAACAGAACCACCCATAATGCTCATCCCTTTTCTTCAACCGCTCAAAAATCTCTGCTTGATCCGTGAGTGGAATGAAGGTCTTTAAGGGTATTAGTAAGTCATTGATGACCCGTTTAAAGAGAAGTGGATAATATACTTCTTCATCAAACTCACAGCGTAGCTCATCAGGAAGCATCAGAACCTTCTCTTCGAGCGCATGCATGATCTCATCCTTCGTTTCTTCCTTCGATTTCTTGAGAAGTGTCGCCTGTTCCATATCCGAGACCCCATGCATTCCGATGAGCATGCCAACAGCTACTTTCAGTTTCGTCGGCTCGTCTAAGTTTTCAAGATGAAATGTGCGCTCTGCAGGATCAAACCTGATTGCTGCTCGTTCGTGCTCAAGGACATAGGTATCCCGGGTCTTTTCCCATAAATCCTCCAGGTAATCAACTCTAAAAAATTTGTCCGCATATAAATTCAAGAGGTCACTAATATCTACTTTCTTCTTCTTCGCTCCTTCTATCTCTCCCTTTACGAGCCCCTTTTCTCTCATTAAGGTCCGTGCAGAGAGTATATCGATCAGGAGAGCAGCAAGATACGCAATGAAAAACAAATCGCGTAATGGGAAATCCTGTAGCTCGGGTTTGATTCTGAAGATAAGATAGACATAAAACGCGGTCGCGAAACTCGCAAAATATGATACCCGACTCCAGATATTCTTCCGCATGAGCTCTTCGAAACTCTCCTTCGAGACTTTGAGAAAGGTTATGAAGGCGGCAATGGCAGAAAGGATGAACAGGATCATGAACGGGTATGCTTCGAAGTTAATGCTCTCAAAGAAGTGTAGATCCTTTTTATAGGTAAATGAGATGGAGAAGAGTATGATAAAGAAGAGAGCAGTGAGCGATATAAGATTCGTCGCAATCTCAATTTTATCGAAGACGGGTGTTATTCCCACGCCTCTGCTTATGATTCTCATATCCAAAGCGTAAAAGAGATAAAAGGCGGATGCAAGGGCGAAAATAGCTGAGAAAATGAGCTTTTCCACGAGACTTGAACCACTCCAGAGGAGGAAGGCAAGACAAAGCACATAAACCGTGGCCAGTATATGAATATATAAGCCATAACTGAGATAATTCCAATATCTGAGTTTTGTTTTTGATGATAACGCTTTGGTGAAGACAAAAATCAGAACGATTGCTGATAAGGGGAAAATTAGAAGAATGAAGAAAGGATGAGGGATATCTTTAAGTAACGATATGAATGAAGAATCTCCGTGTTCCATAACGGTGAAGAAAAAGGAGATTGATAAAAATGCTAAAGTTGCAGCAGCATAAATTTTTATTACGTCATAAGGCAGATACGCTTTCCATTTGGGAGTTAGTACTGAAGGGTATTCGATGCCCATGCGGAGATAGTAAAGCACAGCAAATGTTACCGGGATAAACCACGCCACTAGATAATAATAGTCCGTATAAAAATTACTTTTAGAGGAGATGATAATGGAACAAATAAAAATCAAGATTAAGCCGATTCCTGTGCAAAGAGCAGGTCTGCTTACAAACCCTATATTCGAATATTCTTTTGAGAGAACTAAGAAATAGTAGGTGCAATAAAGGATTATAAAAGCTGAAATAGCTAAGAAGAAGTATAAAGAGAGAATGAATTGAATGCTTGGAAATTTTACGACCTGAATAAAAGTCGTATAGGAATAAAGAATAATAGTAGAAAGGAGCATATAAAATAGGATATATTGTTTTTTTATCAAACTCAGTTTTTCTCCTAAAAGAGGTTTTATAAGTAAGTATATGACAACATTAAGCATAAATACGGCGAATGAATAAGAGAGCGCGATTGGAACTAAAATATTTATAGCCAGGATATTATATTGTTTGTTTAGTATCAGCGTCAATCCTACCACCATTAACATATTTAAAAAATTACCTGTGTATATATTGTCCCAAACTTTAGAGGGAGATGCTTTCTTAACTTCTCTAATCATTGTTATAGCCACAGAAAGCTGAAAAATATTTACCAAGAGGAAAAATTGAATAAACAAGGGGGTTCTAGTAATGTTTTGAAAAGGACTTGCTACAGCTCCTCCTATACCCACCGAGAAGAGCAACAAAGAGATAAATAAAATACTACACCTTTTTAGTTTCTTCATCCTCGAGTGCAATAATGTTGTTGATTATTATATAAAGTTTTCTACTTATTAAAGTATTCTATATTACACCAATATTTCTTTGAATATACAGAATTGCTCTTTCTTACTTGTGAGATCCCTATCATCACATTTTGATAGACACGCTCCGAATCAAAATTCGATACGTATGCACTTTTCTGGACATATTTCTACACATTCCATACACCCATTGCACAAATCTTTAAAAATAGCTCTGATTTCCCATTTTTTAACGTAATTGCTCAATTTTTTTGTGCCCATAGGCTTCAAGACAAAAATCTTTGCAGGACAGATCTCTATACACTTCATACAGTTTTTTGGATCTCTGCAATTGGATATTTTAATTTTCATTTGACTTACCAACGATTTTTTGCCGGAGTCAATCCACGATCAATGAGTGCTATTGCAGTATTTTTGCACCCATTTACACATAACCCACATCCAAAACATCTGTTTATGTCTATAAAAATAGTTTCATCATCCACATTAAAAGATATTGCTCCAAATGGACATCTACTCAAACATTCTTTGCATCCCACGCATAACCTTTGATTGACTTTTGCGACATACTCCCCTTTAAGCATTATATTTCTTAAGCCCGATGTGAACCTCATTTTATATACAGTGCAATAAGGGGCAGTGCAGTTACAGAGTGTCGTTACATAAGGGATATTATTCCAAGAAATCAAGTGATATAGCCCTTTTTTATCCCAATCTGATAATAATCTTTCCGCCTTATTTAGTGAGATTTCTTCCATATAGCTATTTGGATTTGCTTTTTTGTATAGCTCAGGAATGAAGCCGAAGTTAATACAACAATAATCCTCTTTTCCAATAATCTCTCTACACAGGCATGGAAGTAGCGAAGGATTTTCACAAATTTTCAGAACTTTTAAAGCATCATCTAGCGGAATAACCTGTGCACCAATCGTTTTCTTAACATGTCTCTCTTCTAAAATCAAAACTAGTTTGTTCAAAAGCGGAACCCCTCTTATTTGCTCCCAGGATTCAACACTATCTATAGACCATTCCGCGCTATACATTCCTGCCATCTTCTCCAAAAGCTCTTTGCGTGCTTC
>RXIE01000094.1 GCA_004212135.1 Candidatus Methanophagales archaeon ANME-1-THS
TCGGAAAGGAAGTTATGTGCCCGAGATAAGCATGGCGGGCGGCTTTGTCAACGAGACGCAGATCTTCAAGTCGATTGCACTGAGCAATTTTGATGGCAAACCGTACGTAAAGTCAATTACCATGGCGCGGTCGCCATTAACCGCAGCGATGAAATCGCTCTATTTCTGTGAACTCGCGGAAAAGAGGAGATTGCCACGCGATTTCGCGAATAAATACGGCAACAGCCCGGAGAAGTTCTTCATCGCGACTGAGGACTTGCGAGCACAATACGGTGATAAAATCGGAACTGAGATCACATGGCCCGCTGTGGGCGTCTATTCGTATCTCACCGAGCGCATAGGTCTCGGCTTGAAGCAGTTACTCGCGGGCACGCGCAAGTTCAAACTGGATTTGATCAACCGGAGCGATATTGCCGCGCTCAACAAGCTCGCGTCTGAGGTTACCGGGATACCAATGCTCCACGAAATCGAGGCGGACCTCTTCGAGGAGATACTCGCTTCGTAAAAGTCTGAAAGAAGGGTATTTGGGGTTCTTTTTATTCCCCATCTCTTATTTTACGTGTGTGGCGATCATGAGCGAGGTCTACTTTTGTGCTGCGAATGAGTATGTCCCTCTTCTCGAGAAGCTCGAGGTACTGCTGGAACGGGCGGGCGTTCATCACTTGACTGGAATTGTTGCGCTCAAGATGCACATGGGCGAACTCAAGAACAAGAGCTTCGTTAAACCCTTTTACATCAAGAAACTGGTCGAGGTGATGAAGCAGCATGGTGGCGACCCGTTCGTGACGGATACCACGACCATCTATAAGGAAGCGCGCTATACAGCGATGGATTATTACCGAACCGCATTTGCTCATGGCTTCCTTCCTTCGTATCTGGGCTGTCCGGTGATCATTGCGGACGGGCTGAAGGACGACGGTGTGCGGGTAAACGAGCATGTGGAGATCGCAAAGAGCATCTACGAGAGTGATGCGATGCTCCTCGTTTCGCATGCCACGGGCCACTGTGCCTCCTCATTCGGTGGTGCGCTCAAAAATCTCGCTATGGGCTGCGTGACCAAGAAGACCAAAAAATATCAGCACGAAGTGACGAGACCCGTGCGGAATCCCGATCTCTGCGCTGCATGTGACAAGTGTAGAGCGGTCTGTAAACATCATGCAATCGGGGAAGATCATGACCTGATCCTTGAGAACTGTGTGAGTTGTGGGTCTTGTATCGCTGCCTGTACGACCGGCGCGATAAAACCGCCGGAAGGGATGTCCGAGAACCTCCAGAAGCGGATCGCGGACGTCGCTCATGCTGTCCTCAGAAACCTCCCTTACTCAACGTTCCTCTTCGTTACTTTCCTCATTGAGATCACGCCCTTCTGCGACTGCGCTGAGTTTGAGCCTGAGTATCTAAGCCCGGATATCGGCGTCCTGGCCTCTTCGGATATCGTTGCCATCGATCGCGCGACCATAGATCTGATCGGAGCGGATAAATTCGAGGGTGATCCGACGATTCAGGTGCGGGAAGCACATAACCTGGGCTTGGGTGAGCTGGAGTATACTCTTGTCCAGATTTGAACCTATTCGACCTTAACTTTCTCTTTCTTCTCTTCCTTAGCCTCGACCTCACGCTTAAAATCCTCTAACAGGGCTATCTCTTTCTCTATAACCTTGGTTATGGTCTTCAACGTGCCTATCCGCATCTCGATCAGATTCGAGGCGAGCTTCGAGGGTTTAGGAATATAATCCTCAAGAGAACCAACGACATCGCCAGCTATGTCAGCAGCCACCTTCAAAGGGATTGCCGCAGTACCAGCGAGGATCTTCACCGCCTTTGCTAAATCTTCCTCCTCCCATTTCATTTTTTTTCTTTCTTCCATCGGTCATCAATGAAGTATATGCACAGTTCGCCATTAAAAAGTTTCGCTTTATCCAGCGTCATCAGGTGCGCGATCGCAGGAAGTGGAATAAAGTTCCTCACCTCACCGATATCAGTTGCGATAACGACCGAGAGGTCCTCACCTACCCGTTCAACTTCGCATACCCCCTTATATTTGTCTGCGGACGGAAGTGGCACGACGACTTCGAGCCCGCTCTCGGTCTCTCGAACTTTGATTGCCTTGCCCTCGAAGTAGACCTGAGCAGGATCTTCATCGCCGAATAATTCATCTCCAACCGCGGATAGGAGCTTCAAGCCCTTGACCTCGGACGGAAAGAGTTTGAGTTTTTTAATCGGGAGTGGATGGAATGCCGCTTCCGCATCAGCCAGGTATCTCTCCTGCGCGTGCTTCCACTCGGTAAAATACGCATCGCTCACCCCTTCAGGAATCACCTTGTTCACAATCGCCAGATCAACGTTTATATCATAGAGATTTGCAAGCAGGTACGTTCTCTTCAAGTTCTGGATGCTGAATGGCTCGGGATTTGCAATCAATCGTAAACTGGTGACGTTTCGGTCAACTATGATATCCTTAAGCTTTCTCAGGATCTCGAGGAGCTTGATGTCCTGATTGATGACCTCTTTGCCCGGTGTGGGCAAGCCGACGATGGGTTCCACGACCTTGGCGATATTCGCAAGTGGCGCTACCAGTTTGATGACCTTCGAGGCAGTCGAGCCGAGGAGTGTCGGCAAATAGATGTTCTTCAGCGCTTCGCCCGAGGGAACAGTATCGAGGACAAGGACTTCGTAGGTATTCGATTCCACAAACTCGACGACCTTGAGCAGGGATATAAACTCGGTCATGTTCGGCAACGCCGCTATCTCATAGGCAAGCACCTCATCGACCCCTTTCGCCTTGAATAATGAAACGATATATTCCTGAATGACCCCATAGGCTTCTCGAGCTTCTCGGATAGGATCAACCTGGATAGCCCAGAGCTTCTCTAAGATCCTGGTGGGTGTGTGGTACACCTCGGTCTCCAGTGCGTCCGAGATCGTATGCGCGGGATCTGAGGAGATAACCAGGGTCTCATACCCCTTCTCGGCGAGTTTTAATGCGGTTGCACTCGAGATGACAGACTTTCCCGCACCGCCTTTACCCGTATAAAAGATAACGCGCATTTTTTTGCACCCCACCTCTACCAACCAAATGATCTTCCGGAGCAGAGCGTTCTCCTCACGTACCCTTTCTTAGTTATTCCTTAATAAAGGATATGAGCAGTTCACCATCGAGCAGTTTTGCCTTATTCAACTTCATTGTGTGTGCGTTTCGGGGCAGTGGAATGAAGTTCCGGACTTCTCCGACATCCGATGACATCACCACGGATAGATCCTCACCAACCCGTTCCACCTCGCATACCTCCTTACAGGTGCTTGCGGAAGGGAGTGAAACCCTTATTTCTAAGCCGCCATCTTCCTCCTTTACTTTGACGGGCTTTCCCTCGAAGTAGACCTGAGCGGGGTCTTCAGCACCGAAGAGCTCATCTCCAACCGCGGATAGAAGCGCATGGCCCTTGATAGGAGTCTGAAAGAGCCTGAGCTTTTTGATTGGCAGTGGCTGGAATGTCGCTTCTGCGTCTGCCAATGCTCGCTCCTGTACGTGCTTCCAACCAGTCCCGTACGCATCGCTTACCGCTTCAGGGATCACCTTGTTCATGATCGCCAGATCAACGTTAATCCCATAGAGACGTGCAAGCAGGTACGTCCGTTTCAAGTTCTGGATGCTGAATGGCTCGGGCGTGGCAATGATCCGTAAACTGGTGATCCTTTGGTCGAGTATGAGCTTTTTCAGCTTTCTGAGCAGTGCGATTACCTTGATGTCTTCACTTATAACCTCCTTGCTCGGTGTGGGAATACCAATGATCGGCTCGGCTACTTTGGCGACTTGTGCAAATGGCGCGACCAATTTGATGAGTTTTTCAGCATTGGAGCCGAGGAGTGTAGGCAGGTAAATGTTTTTAAGTGCATCACCTGATGGAACGGTGTCCAGCACAAGAGCAGCATAGGTCTGTGATTCCATAAACTCAACCACTTTCAAGAGCGCTACGAACTCGGTCGTGACTGGCAATGCGGCAATTGCGTAGACGAGCACCTCATCCAGCCCCTCAGACCTGAAGAGTGAGAGCATATAGTCCTGTAAAACGCCATAATTCTCCTTCACCTCTCGTACAGGATCTACCTGCAGAGCCCAGAACTTCTCCGTGATTCTTGTTGGCGTGTGGTACACGTCGGTTTCAAAGAGATTGGCAATCGTATGAGCGGGGTCAGAGGAGATAAGTAGGGTCTCGTACCCCTTTTCAGCGAGTTTCAAGCCCGTTGCACTTGCGATGACCGATTTCCCCACACCACCCTTGCCGGTGTAGAAGATAACTCTCATTTTTCACCTCTCAGCGTAGAGCGCAAGTGTATGATCTTACGGAGCATCGCCGTGCTATCACTGAACGCTTTCACTTTGCTCCCAGCACCACCTTTATCCTCCCAGATCACGGGTATCTCTTTCACCTTATACCCCTTCCGTTGTGCTCGCACGAGCAGCTCGGTATCCCAGA
>RXIE01000095.1 GCA_004212135.1 Candidatus Methanophagales archaeon ANME-1-THS
TTCGGCGTGTGCAGCCCGAAAAACGGTGTGCCCCTGTTCTCGCTGAAAGTCTTCTTGCACGTCTTGCATCTGAGTAGCGCAGTATTCTGTTTGCCATAGTGTTCCTTTAGCACGATATTCCCCTTCCCTTTCTTTCCGTAATCCGAACACGCCTCGTTTGGACAAAAGAATTCGTCTAAGTTTGCTTCTCCCATTTCGCCGAGCCCTTAGCATTCCCTATAGAAATAGGGGTTATATATACCTTTCTGCATAATTGGGACACGACCAGAGACTGAGAGAGATAGCGGAAAACCAAAGCTCAGCAGTGGTATTTCCTTAGATGAAAATGGATTTCAGAAATGCATCGTTTCATATCCAGAATTTACCAAGGAGGATATAGAGAACTATGTGGATAGGGGGCTTAGGGAATATTATTTAAGCCCTTCTTACATACCGATTGCGATGAAGAATGTTTTGAGGAAGAATGGGTTGCATGAGTTGAAGGGGATGCTGATGTCTGCAAAGGTGTTTATGAGATAGATTTTAAATAGACAGTGAACTAAATGAGTATAGTATATATTCGAGAAGAGGTGGAGGAAAAATGGCAATAGAAGTAAAACTCCCAAAAGAGATCGAGTTGAAGATAAAAAGTGATAAGGAGCTTGAGGGAATTGTAAAGAGGAAGATAGAGAAGCAAATCTTTAGAGAAATAAAAGAGGATATATTCCTCTCAATGCTCTTTGATAAAGTCCTTGAAGCGAGTGAAGTAACAGAGAAAGAGGTTGATGAGATTGATCATGAGGTGAAGAAGGGTATCATGGAGAATCTGGGATGGAGATAGTCGTTGATACGAATGTGATAAATGATGCTCTTTCCTGTCTTTTAAATACCGATCGACTATCTCTGCTTTAACAATTCGAAGAATCGCTCCCTTGTCATTCCTGCTTGCTTCAAAATGCTCATGAGAGTCCCTCTCTTCACCTCTTTCTTATCCGGGACGACAACTAAATACATCTTATCACCACTCTTTTTATAGAGAGAAATATGACTCCCCTTTCGCCTGACGACCTTAAATCCAGCACGTTCCAGTACTTTAATAATCTCTTTAGCGGATAGAATTGGCAATTTCATTCTACACACGCCTGCAAGGGTGTAGATATGTATGCGCTTAACATGACCATCTCTTTGGCAGTTTTTAGATCCACGCCCACATCTTCTAATATCTCTTCTAAAATTCCTAAATCCCTTGCAGACTCAAGATAGAGCTCAACAGCCTCAACTATATTCTTTTTTGCCTCCTCTATAGATTCACCCTGACTCGTAACCCCCAACTCCGGACACAAGACCGAGTATCCACCTTCTCTTTCCTCCCTTAGCAACGCAGTAAAAATTATTCTCATTTTGTTATCACTACGATTAATTATATCCCGAAGTTAAAAAGATTTCTCGCTGTATTAAGGAAGGCGAGCGTGTACAAAACAGGTTTCTCGAAATACTCTTTTCTCACCATCACCCCACCACGCACCGCTCCACTGCCATAATCGAAAGACCACGCATATCCTGCCACGATACCGGCTGAAGCTCACGGTAACGAAGATAAGCAGAACAAAAATCAAGCCGCTTAAAAGAACTAACCCTTTAACATCCTTTTGGATTATATAGTTTATTAGCGCCCTTTCACAACCTCTTCTGGTCTCGACCTACTCAATCCTTTAACTTTATCGAAATGCTTATCGAAGCTAACTATCTTCGCACCTAACTTCTTTGCCACATAAGATTGAAGTGCATCATCGAAGTCCAGCCTCTCTATCATTTCCTCAATGGCTGATATCTCCTCTCCTATGCTTGTATAATAGATATTAAGCCCCTTGAATCCCTTAATAGTCTCTAAGAATATCTTTAGCTCTTTTATCTTCTTGAAATGATCCATTATCACTTCGATTGAGTGAACGGTAAACGAAGTTGTGAATGCCTCGATTTCACCTCGCTCAATCCTTCTAAGGAGAGATACACATTCATCTTTATTTTCTCTCTCCAATAGGACCTCCAAAAAGATGTTCGTATCAATGAGATACACTCTTTTTCACCCAAATCTCCTTTAGTTCGTGTTGCAGCTCGAGAGAGCTTAAGTCCACATCCTTCAAAAGTCCTATGAGCTGATCTACTTTCGATGCCCTTATTTCTATCTCCACTTCCTCACCTTCCTTTAAATCCAATTTCTCCAAGGGCTTCAAAACATTATTCTTGTACACAGCCTTTATTCCCATTGTATCACCGATATAAAATTATTCTCCGAACTTAAAAAGCATTTCCAAAACACTCACCCTAAACCACCCTTCCCTTTTCACCATCACCCTACCACTCACCGCTCCACTGCCATAATCGAAAGACCACGCATATCCTGCCATGAACTGAAGCTCAGGTAACAAAGAAAAGCAGAGCACAGAGCAGGCCGCTCAGGAGAACCAGCCTTTAAGATCCTTCTGGATTCGGTTTATCTGATCAATCCCGTCCCTTCAGCTCCTCTATCGCCCTCTTAATCCGCGCCAAAAACTTCTCGGCATCTTCTATTATTGATTCCGCCTCTTCTCTTGAGGCTTCATAAGAGAGTCATAATCAGGCTTTTTCACGCTGGACAAGTCACCTCGAAAAGGTTTTTAGAGAAAGAAGAAGAACTGAAGAGAATGAATTTTGGAGATGACGAGTCGCAGGGATAAAGGAGATGCCCACTGCGGCCAAGAACTACCAGTAGAATGATAAAATCACACGAACGCCGATTTAAGTCCTTCTTTTCTAGAAAGAGCGATGAGGAATAATTTTTGGAAGAATGGGTTGCATGAGTTGGAGGGTATGATTAAGTCCGCGAAGGTCTTTTTGGGGTATATGAGGAGAGGGAGATGAAACTATTTATCACAAACCAGCATACAGTATATCTATCCATATAATTTAAAGGGGAAGAATAGAATATGTATCTGACAGAGAGCCTTCCAAAAGTTTTGGTGCCGAAATACTACAAGAATGAAGAAGCCCTCATTGAGGATGCGTTTAGAGCACTTCTGAATCTGAAGTCTGAGTTAAAGGTGGAAATAGCAGTGGAACTTTATCTGAGGGCGGAAGTATCCCTTTTGAAGGCGGCAGAAATTGCAGGCATGGACCTGGAGGGTTTTAAGGAGATCTTGAAAGCGAGGGGTTTGAAGGTGAGCAGTTATATCGGCTCAAAAGAGGAGACCGAGAAGGGGTTAAGATTGATCCGGTGATACCGTTGATCTTGCTCGACACGGACATCGCCAGCGCATTCGCCAAGGCAGGACATTTCAATATTCTGAAAGAGCTTTTTGGAGGCGTTGGAATAACTGCCGGTGTTTATGAAGAACTCTTAACATCGTTGAGGCATGGATATGAATATCCAAAGGAGATATTTACAACGGCAGATCTGGTAACCCTTTCTGAGGAGGAACAGAAAGAATACCTGAAATTCGTCGTGAAATACGTTAAAATTGGAAGAGGAGAGTTGGAAAGCATTATTGTTTGTTTGAAAAGGGGTTATCTATTTTCGTCTTTTGACAAGAGAGCAATCTCAACAGCAACTGAGCTTGGGGTAAATATCATCACAGCTGGGGCGATACTTAAAGGGCTGATAGTAAAGGGGGTTGCGACAGAAGAGGGGGTTTTGAGAATCATCAGAGATATTGAGATCTCGGATAATCGGGTACTCGAGGTGGATCTGTAGATGTATCTCCGATTGCCCAGTATATTTCTGTGAGTGAGAGAGATCGAGGTAGGCATCGGAAAAACAAGGATGAGATAAACAATAATAAACACTGATAAGATATATTCGGATGGAATTATATGGGTAATGAAACCAAAATAGAGCAAAACCCTGAATACACAAATGGTGAACCCGATCTCCGTCTGTCCTTTTCACAAAATTAACCTAAACCCACCCTTCCCGTTTCACCATCACCCCCATTCATCGCACCAATCCCGAGCTCGCAGCCCACACATACCCAACTCAATTATACCAAATCGAAGCGTCAAGGATAGCTCAAGCCGATAAGCAGAGCATCGAGCAAGCCGCTCAGGAGAACCAGCTACTTCACATCCTTCTGGATCCCTTTTTGTATACGATGAAAGAGCTTATTATCCCATATTCCGCACATGTAGATATAAATTATCTCTAAATTCGAATTTATGGGAAACAATGCGGGGATGCGTAATTTTTAAATGGGTAGTATTTCCTATCGAGGGTTATGTCTCCGATTATACCAACTATGCAGGTGGACTCGATGGACCCAGCCGAGTATAGTAGTAAAGACTTGGACCACCTCGGCATAGTGGCTATGGTATGCAAGGAAATAGGCTTGGCTGAAGAGATTGACAGGATTGTGGGCGTGGATCCCCGCCAGAAGGTGACCTGCGGTGAGGCTGTCGTTGCCATGCTGCTGAATGCTCTGGGATTCGTTG
>RXIE01000096.1 GCA_004212135.1 Candidatus Methanophagales archaeon ANME-1-THS
AGTGGTCAGTCAACGAGAAAGTTGCCCTGGAGGTTGCTAGCGGAGCATCCTGGGCTGGCGCGAGGGCTGTGGCCGTGATGAAACATGTCGGGCTGAACGTTGCAGCAGACCCGTTTATGACACTTGCGTACACCGGTGTCCGGGGAGGGCTGGTGGTGATCGCCTCTGATGATCCTTATTGCCATTCATCCCAGAATGAGCAGGACTCACGAAGATACGCCCAGTTTGCCTGCGTCCCCTGTCTGGACCCTGCGGATCCTCAGGAGGCGTTAGATATGTGTGTCTATGCGTTTGAGCTCTCGGAGGAGTTGGAGTTACCAGTTCTTTTAAGGCCCACCACGCGGGTTTCGCATGCGCGAGCCGATGTCGAAGTAGGCCACCTTAAAGAAGGCCGAGCGCACCCTGAATTCCAGAAAGATCCGGCGAGATGGGTGATGCTTCCGGTGCATGCCCGGCCGCGGCATACCAAACTCCTCGAGAAACAGGATGCGATCAGAGCGGCCCTGGCGAGTTCGCCCTGGAACCGGCTCGTCGTGCGGGGAGAGTTGGGAGTCATTAGTTCAGGAATAGCGGGCCTCTATGCGGAAGAGGCGATAAAGCAGCTTGAAACGGATATCTCCATGCTCCGGATCGGTACTTTCCCGCCACCAGATGCGTTATGTGCCACGCTCCTCAAGCAGGTCACCAAGGTGATGGTGATCGAGGAGCTGGAGCCGGTGCTGGAGGAGTATGTGGAGCGGTTAGCGAGACTCCACAATCCTGATCTGGAGATCCTTGGTAAGAAGACCGGGCACATCCCGCGTGAGGGGGAACTGGATTTTCTTCTGGTCAGAAATGCGATTGCTGAGATGGTGGGTCTTCAGGTGATGGAAGCGCCAGCGTTGCGCGAAGCTGATGAGATCTTACCACCCCGCCCGCCTGCACTCTGCCCGGGCTGCAGCCACCGGGCGAGCTACTATGCCATGAGGAAGGCGTTCGGAAAAGATGCGATCTTCCCGAGCGATATTGGCTGTTATACGCTGGCGGTCCAGATGGGAACGATTGATACCTGCCTCTGTATGGGCGCCAGCATAACGCTCTCGACCGGGATCAGGTTCAGTGGCGAGGCACGAGATATCTGCTGCAGCATCGGCGACTCGACGTTCCTTCATACTGGACTCCCGGGCTTGCTCAATGCTGCTTATAATAAAGCGAGAATAACCGTCGCTATACTGGACAATTCGACCACTGCGATGACCGGACATCAGCCCCATCCCGGGACAGGCATCACGGCAACCGGTGAGCAGACCAAGGCGGCATCACTCGAGTCGCTCGCCAAAGCTCTGGGCGCGGACTTTGTTGAGACGACGGATCCCTATGCTCTCGATGCGACCATCGAGAGCTTCAGAAGAGCACGGGAGTGCCCGGGACTCTCGGTCGTGATTGCGAAACAGGCCTGCATGACGAATAGCAGGCGGGCAGGCGTACGACGAAGACCATACAGGGTGAATGAGAATTGCATTGGATGCGGGAGGTGTGTGGAGTTTGGCTGTCCGGCAATCGAGTTTGAGGAGGATACTGCTCGAATCAACGCGCTCTGCGCCGGCTGTGGCGTTTGCGCACAGATCTGTACCAATGATGCCATCGAGGTGGTGAAATGAGGACCTCTGCGTGCGACCTCGTGGTGGTCGGTGTTGGCGGTCAGGGCGTGATCCTGATAGCGACGGTAATTGGAAAGGCTGCGCTGAAGGCGGGCTACGCGGTGAGGGGCGCGGAAACGCACGGAATGGCGCAGCGCGGCGGGAGCGTGATCAGCCACATCAGGTTGGGCTGCGAATTCGGTCCTCTGGTGCCGGTTGGCGGTGCGGATATACTGCTTGCGCTCGAGCCTGCGGAAGCGCTCCGGTATGCGCACTATGTATCCAAAGATGGTATCGCGCTCGTGAACCTCAACCCGATACTCCCGGTCACCGTGACCACGGGCTTAGCGAAGTACCCGCCACTGGAAGAGATTCTTGCACCGCTTCAGCGCACCTGCAGGCTCGTGAAAACGCTCGATGCGACCAAGCTCGCCGCGAAAGCGGGCAATCGCCAGGCGATGAATGTCGTCATGCTCGGTGCCCTCGCCCGGTATATTCCGGTTGGAGAAGAGCTTTTAATCGAGTCGATCAGTGAGATGGTGCCTGCGAAGTTCCTGGAGGTCAACCGACGGGCATTTGAGTTCGGCAAGCTTGAGATGGAATAACGGAGAGAAGGACTATGGACCTGGAAATCTTTGAAGAGATGGATCGATCGCACCTCACACGGTACCTGGAATTTTTACTCTGGCATTATCGAGTCGTCGATGCGTTCTGGTTTCTTTACACCGAGGAACGGTTTGGACGCGCTGCTGCTGAAGATGTCAATGAACAGGTCTGGGCGAAGTCCGCCGAGCTGGCAGCCCGCGACCTGCTGAAACGGTTTGCTATCACTGAAAAGGGCTTGAAAGGCTTTGTAAAGGCTTTGCGATTATTCCCCTGGGCTTCGATCATCGGCTATGAGCTCGAGGAGAGGGAAGACGAGGTGATCCTCTCAGTGCCGCATTGCCCACCACAGGATGCGAGGCTCAAACGCGGGCTGGGCGAATATGTCTGCAAAACGATGCATCGCGAGGAGTTTGTTCATTTTGCCCATGAGATCGATCCTCGGATTGAGGTGGAATGTATCTTCGCCCCACCGGATCCTCATCCTGCGGAGCTTTTTTGTAAGTGGCGATTCACGTGCAGATAGGCGCTGGTTAATGATTTTTGGTGAGTTACACATTCATTTTTCTTATATACCTTAAAGGCCGTTTAGAAGTCTTTTCCTACAACGCTCCAGTTTACACTTTTTAAATGGGAAACAGCACTGGTAGAACGAAGATAGTAGTCACGGTATATATAGGAGCTCCGAAAGTAGAAAATTACCAACAGGCTTCCGATAGCTCAAATAGGATCTTTAATAGGTTTTTCAATTTTGGGGAATTTTTTTTTTTGCAATTGTTGGAAAGATTTGAATATAACCGTACTTAAGGATGCTTTTATGCCTTGCCAAATTTGTGGTGAGGACTCAGGCTTTTATCCTCTGTGTAGAGAATGTAACAAACGCAAAGAAGAAGGCAAAGTTACTAAATGTGGAGAATGTGGAGAATGGAAAAATGGTGATAAACCACTTTGTCAAAAGTGTTATTATAAAAAGAATTATGAAAAGAAATCAGTGAATTATAAATCCTCAGAAATAGAAACTGAAGAAAATAATTTTAGAAGTGTTTATCTCATTCAATTTAGAGCTGAAGACGGTCACAGGGTGAGATCAAAAGCGGAACAGATAATAGATAACTGGTTATATCACAAAAGAATAGTTCATGCTTATGAAAGAAGGGTGCCCATTGAAGAAGAAGTCTATTGCGATTTTTTTATACCCATTGGCAAGAAAGTATGGATTGAATTTTGGGGTTTAGAAGAAGAAAAATATCTGAAAAGAAAGGAACAAAAAAGGAGTTTCTATTTAAAGAATAAGCTGAATCTGGTAGAACTAACAGAAAAAGATATTGAAAATTTAGAGGACGTTATGCCCATAAAATTGAGACCTTTTTTTTCCACGCTCTTTTCATTTTGAATAGATTGATTCATTTGATCGAACATTCAACAACTCAGAGTAATCTGAGCAATATACCAGAGACAGATGATGGAGATGCACATTTTTGAATTTATAATATGCGATTTTCAAGGCGATCCCTTAACCATCATGCTCACCTGATTCCCCAAGCTCAGCTTATTGGTAATATGATTCGCTTTTCAACTTTATAGGTTCCCCCTTTGAGAATACAAGTGCATCGATGGGATTATTTATTCGACATCATTTATTTCCGATAATCGGACCTTACCAGCATACCAAGTTGTAACAGATCCACTTTTTAAGCGATTGCGCCTCTTCGCGGTTATCACCGGCTTTCTGGCTCTTCGTTTCGTGCTAAGTCTCGGCAGCACTCAAATCTCCTGGATCTCCTCCCGGGTCACGATCCGCACCCCTGCCGCGCTCAGCACCCGTTCAGCTCTCATGGTGTCGTCCACCCTGAGTATCAGCATAGCGCGTCCGGCTCGTGCGGTTACAAACGCGTAGGCATAATCCACATTGACATTATTCATACCGAGTGTGTTCACCACCTCGTAGAGCCCGCCGGGAACATCCTTGAGCTCGACTGCAAGCACATCTGTCTCTGAAACGGTGAACCCGGTATCACGGAGCACCCGATACCCCTTCTCCGTATTATCCACCACCATCCGGATCACGCCGAAGTCGCCCGCCTCGGCGATCGTCAACGCACGGATGTTCACGCCCGCATCAGAGAGCGTCTTTGCCACCCGGGCCATCCTGCCCGGCTTGTTCTCCACAAAGATCGAGATCTGTTTTATCGCCGATCTGATGTCCTTAAGCA
>RXIE01000097.1 GCA_004212135.1 Candidatus Methanophagales archaeon ANME-1-THS
TAAACGCGCTAAGCCAGGTGAGCTAAGAGATGAAAGGACGGTAGAGGCACTCATCCACGCTTTGAACGATGCGCATTGGAAAGTCAGAAGGAACGCGGCAGTCGCGCTCGAGAAATTGGGGCGAGGTGAGGGGTAAGCTGGGGGGATAGCGAGGGGCTTGAGAATTTTGAAGTAGATAAGGCATGCGAAGTAAGATAAAGGTGGTCATTATAGGTCCTTCGACGAGGTTCCTGTCCGGACTGAGCTATTATACCATCAGACTTTCAAATGCGCTTGCGGACGTAACAGAGGTTGAGACCCTCCTTTTCAGGAAGATGTTACCCCGGCGCTTATTCCCGGGCTGGAAACGAGTTGGAGCGGAGCTGACATCGCAAACCTTTGATTCGAGGGTGAAGGTGTATGAGATCCTCGATTGGTATAATCCACTCACCTGGCTGAGCGCGTTTAGACGCGCGAAAGATGCTGAGGTCATCATACTGCAATGGTGGACCTCGAGCGTCGCGCACATGTATCTCGTGCTCGAGCTGTTAAATTTCAGGAGAAGACCGATCGTAATCGAGTTTCATGAAGTTGTCGACCCGCTTGAAGGTTCTCTTGTACCCATACGAGAGTATGCAAAGCTCATGGGTAGATTGATACGACAACTTGCCTCCTGGTACGTCGTACACTCGGATGCGGATAAAGAACTGATAAGCATGCAGTATGGTATAGCGAGAGAAAGGATAACGGTCATCCCGCACGGGATGTATGACCAGTACCAGAAGCGAGAGAGAACGGTGGCTAAAGCTACCCTTGGGCTCGGAGAGGAGTTTGTAATCCTCTTTTTCGGGCTCCTGAGACCTTATAAAGGGCTAAAATATCTCATCGAAGCATTTGAATGCTTGCCTGAGGAGGTGATGATGAGATCGAGACTGCTCATTGTGGGTGAGACCTGGGAAGATAAAGAATCGAAGAAGCGTGTGAACGGATCAGCGTTCAGCAAAAAGATCACAATGGTTGACCGCTACGTGCATGATGCTGAACTCTCGCTCTATCTCTCTGCTGCGGATGTCTTAGTGATCCCGTATGTCCGTGCCTCGCAAAGCGGTGTAGCACATATAGGAATGGCTTTCGGACTACCGATCATTGCATCCGAAGTCGGCGGACTGAAAGAGAGTCTGGGGAAGTATGATGGAACAGTATTTGTTCAACCGGGAAGTGCAGGTGCTCTAACAGAGGCGCTCATACAGGTATTCGCAGAACGGAAGGAGTTCATGCCGCCCCGGGAGCTCAGGTGGACTGAAATTGCTCAGAATTGGTTGAACCTCATCGCGTCGGTGAAGGCGTAAACACACAGCGAACAGTTTCATCGCCGATAGCGAAACTGATTCTTTGGTATCACGACCTTTATCAGAGATATATTGACGAGCGAAATGAGAGGCGTTCATATAGGGGTTCTTGGAAGACTTACGGGAATGGTATGGCGAGAGGCGGCATGAAAGACCGGAAACTGATTCTGGCATTGAACGACTCCGGTTCATTCTGAACTCAAGGCATCTCAAGGGGTGTGTGAACCCGGTGGAGTCACTAGAGAGATTCCTTACGTATAAGTGTATGAAAAGGGCGTTGGCTGAACTCCAGGAAAAAGGTCATGATGTGCTCGATATTTATTATCCCGAAGAGATGCGTCAGGGAGAAGAGCGCTGGTCGGTTGATGTTTATCAGGATGAGCTTAATGAGTGCTGTCGCTTGAATTGGACGTGGACGGTGATAAGCAAGAAGGAGCTGGAGGCGGAAGGCGAGAATGAGGAGGAACTGCCGGAATGGGAAATAGCAGTTGATGCGCCATTCTCAGACGACGGAATAAAAAAAGCGATAGAAAAGTGGTTACGAGGCGAGGGCTATGAATTCGGTGTGAGGATGATAGAACTTGAGCAGGCAAAGGGTTCAGGACTGGTAAAGGAACTGAGGGAGCGAGAGGAGGGGGAAGGAGTCTCAATGGAGATGATGGAGCAGGAATTGAAAGAAGAGGAGGATAAAAGAAGAGCGGATTTTATAGATACGAGGGGAGATAAGCGAAGAGTCTTCTACGGCGAAGGCTTTTATGGGTCGCTCGTCGCAGAAGTTGAATCTGATAGGTTGGTGGGGAAGATTGAGGGGATAGACAGCGATATAATTTATGAGGGAAAAACAGTGAAGGAATGTGAGGAGAAATTCAGGAAGGCTGTCTCTCGATACAAACAAAAACAGCACGAATGAAGGGGAAGCTGAGAAGAGGGATTGTTTACAATCCTGAAACGATGGTGTATCATACTGGAAGGGAAGAAGAGATAAAGAGATTCGTTCAGGATTTACCTTTCACGATTTTGTATGCTGGTGTGGTTGGTAGTTCGGTAGTGCGATGGGGTAGAGATGTGGATGTCGTTGCGATATCAGAGGATGATGAGAACCCTATCTTGTTTCACGCGGGGAGGATTTCAGTGCTATTGATGGGGAAGGAATGGTTATCCTATGAGAAGCATGAGGAAATGCCAACCGGGCTTGTTCCAAGCATACTCTTCAAATCCATCCAGCTCTCTTTGCTTATTCTTGGAGATAAGAGTAGGATTCTGGAGATGCTACCAGATATAAGAATGAGAGCGGTGGATTTCACGAATATAGAGATAAAGAAGAAGAGATATGAGCGAAGGGATAGGAAGAATTATTTAGTTGCGCTGATATTCGAAGAATTATTGAGGTTGGGGGATGTAAATCAATTCGAATTTGACAATCCTCGACTAGCGAGGAAACTCGGATTGAGGGAGATAGCGGAGGAGCTTGAGGATTTATAATGAAGATCATTCAGGTATGTCCCCGATACTACCCTGATATCGGTGGTGTGGAGACGCATGTGAGGGAGATCAGTGAGCGGTTAGTGAAGAAAGGATTTGACGTTGAAGTGCTCTGCACACAACCGTTTTTAAAGAAGAAGAAGAAGGGTGAAGAGATGATACATGGGGTAAGAGTGCGGAGATTTCGGGCAATCGCACCGAACGATGCGTACTTCTTCGCACCACAGATCTTCTTTTATCTTAAGAACGCACAGTGCGATCTCATGCATGCGCATAGCTATCATGCGTTGCCTGCGTTGTTTGCCGCGTTAGCAAAGAAGACGAGAAAGTTTGTTTTTACCCCGCATTATCATGGAAAAGGGCATACGGTCCTACGAGACCTCTTACATAAGCCGTATAAATTCATCGGCTCGAGGATATTGAGAGCTGCGGACAGAGTTATCTGCGTCTCCCGTTACGAACAAGAACTGATTGAAGGGGACTTTGCCATCCCGGACGAGCAAGTGGTGTTTATCCCGAACGGTATAAACCGGGAGGTGTTCGGTATTGGAAGCAGCGTTAAGGATAAGAAGACGATCTTGTATGTGGGCAGACTGGAAAGGTATAAAGGCATTCACCACATAATTGAAGCACTACGATATTTGGATGATTTTCAGCTCGTGATAGTTGGTAAGGGGCCGTACGAAGGAGAGCTGAGAAGATTAGCGTCCCGAATTAATGTTAATGGTAGAATCAAATGGCTCAAGGATTTAACGAGCGCGGAACTTTTGGAACAGTACAAATCGGCAGGGGTTTTTGTCTTTCTCTCTCCTTTTGAAGCTTTTGGCATAACCGTCGCAGAAGCTCTAGCGAGCGGAACGCCGTGCATCGTCGCTGAGACGGGTGCATTAAAGGAATTTGTCGATGATAAAACCTGTTTTGGGTTAGGTTATCCGATGGATGTCGAGAAACTCGCTGAGAAAATTAGAGCGGTATCAAAGAGGGATATTAATCGGTCAGAGTTACCTGAGGAGAAGATAAAGTCGTGGGACGAGGTGGTAGGGGAGTATGAGAAGTTATACAGAGAAATGTAGATTCACTTTTATCCAGATCATCTTCCTCATCCGCTTCTTCCTCCATTAGCTTTATCTTGTTGTGTAGTTTAACAGTGGTGGAGCGATGAACCTGTGCATTGTTGTTCCCTATTTCACGCCGTTTGTACGGGGGAACGAATATGGCTTAGCAGAAAGCCTGACCAAACTTGGCTATGAGGTCACGATCATTGCATCAAAAGCAAAGGCACCGCGCGAGATCAAGGAAGATTTCTCGGGTGAGTATCCGTTCGAGGTAGACTATCTCCGAACCATCGTCAATCTAGGAGATAATCCTCTTGTCTATGGACTGGATATTAAGGATTATGATCTTGCGTTACTGCAAGAGGATTATCCGTTCATATGCCATAGAGCGTACACTGAAGCGAAGAAACAGGGAATCAAAACGATTGTATCCTCAGAACGGACGTATTATCCAGCAGGGATAAAGGGCGCTGTGCTGAAGATTCTGGATAAGGGTAAAAATAAGGAGTTAAGAGAAGGAGTGGATCTGCTCACTGCACACTGCACGGCGGCAAAAGAGTTTATGGTACT
>RXIE01000098.1 GCA_004212135.1 Candidatus Methanophagales archaeon ANME-1-THS
GTATCCCGCCGTTCTAACGGGCTTAAAAGCTCGGTCGTTTCCTCTAAGAGCCGAGGAGGGCTTGTCTTCCCGATTAAAACATCATTTGGCGCTACCTCCGTCTCAGAATTGATTATCCCCTCCTCGTCAAGTTGTTTATACGCATCGTGATTCCTCACACCGACGATCTCCATATCCGGTATCTCAAATCGGTCCTCTTCGCCACCGGGATACCGTATCTCCTCCCCTTCATACGTTCTGAAGAAATGGCTCCTCCCCAGCCCTCGATCGATTGCGGCTCGATTCAGGATCAAGGCGTCCTCCATGTTATACCCTTCATAGCTCAACACCGCAACGATGAAGTTCTGCCCTGCGGGCCTCTTATCGTGGAGTATAAGATCAGAAGTTCGTGTTTTTACGATCGGCTTCTGCGGCGAGTGCAGGAGGTGTAATCGAGTATCAGCCCGCGTTTTAAAATTCGCAGCCGAAAGGCCCAGGGATTGCTTCAGCATCGCAGCACCCATCGTATTACGGGGTGATGAATTATGATCCGGATAGGGTATCAGACCTGCGACAACGCCCAGGATCAATGAAGGATCCATCTCCAGGTGGGTATATTCATTCCCCCCGGGCTTCGCTAAGTCCGTTTCGTACAAGGCGATCAGTGCATTCTCCTCCTCTTCCGCATCGAGATACTCGATCACTCCTTCTTTTACCAACCGATCAAAGTCGAGCTCAGCTTTTCTCAGTTTGGTAATATGCGTTTCGGTGATCAGCGGCTTACCATTCTTCACGATGATCACTGGTCTCCGTGCTCGACCCCGATCAGAATTGACGATGATATCCCTGCCGTCCTTATAATACGCGATGTTCACCTGTGGAGATATCTCGCCTCCCCTTCGCTTCCTTCTCACCTCCTCCACAAAGCGTTCCGGCTCGGTGCAGAACCCGATTAAATCACCATTCACGAAGACGCGAACCTTTCTCCCTGCAGTGATCTCCAGGGCACGAGCAGGCGGAATAACACCGAGTTCATATAAAAGGTGTTTGAAGCTCCCTTCGTCCACCCCCACGGATATCTCAACCAGTTGAGAGAAATTCTTTACCAAGCCACAATTGGGACCCTCTGGTGTCTCACTGGGGCAGATCTTCCCCCATTGCGTGGGATGCAGATCCCGAGCTTCAAAATGGGGCTGTGACCTTGAGAGTGGCGAGATTATTCTCCTCAGATGGCTCATGGTCGCCACATAGTTACTCCGTTCCAGCAGTTGCGAGACACCCGATCGACCGCCCACCCAGTTCCCTGTTGCGAGCGCATGCATTATTCGCTCCGTCAGCACGTCGGAACGAATTGCAGTCCCTATTTTGAGCTCCCTGCTGCGCATATGTGCCCGTTCCAATTGGTACCGCATATCACGGATAAGTTTGGTAAATGAGACCCTGAAGAGGTCTTCCATAAGATCTCCCGCGAGCTTTAATCGTTTATTCGCGTAATGGTCTTTGTCATCCTCGCCCCGCTTTCCTAAATAGAGCTCATAGCATGATTCCGCCATTCGACCGAGGAAATGTGCCTTGGCGATCTTATCCTCGAGATGCGGAAGGAAGTAACGATCCAGGATATAATTGACGCGCTTCTCTCGGTACTCTCTCGCCTGCGTTGGTGCGATCTTACGGCCCAGCGTATCGATTGCCTCCTCCTGGGTAAGCACCTTGCTCTCTTCGATATTCCCTTTGATATGCTCTTGTATCTTGGGATCATCGGAAACTGCCTTGAGGATCTCATCTTCGCGTTCGAGCCCTAAGGCGCGCATGAGTGCCACGAATTCGATCTTTCGCCCCACGGCAGGGAAGGACACCTCGAGCAGATCTCTCTTGTTAATCTCGACCCTTATCGGGACTCTGAATCCCTGTTTAAAGGAAAAGACTTTGGAAACTACGTTTTTACTCCCGTATTTCTCCTCGAAATTGACAAAGATCCGATTCGGTGCGAGGTCTTCGAGTGTAATGATCACGTGCTCCGACCCGTTGATAATGAAATAGCCACCGGGATCGAACGGATCTTCACCAGCTTCTCGCTTCAGCCATTCCTCATACTCCTCGTCAGCGAGGGTTCTTCCGGTCTTCTCCTCGAGAATCTCTCGGGAGAGATTGCAGCGCTTTGATTTCAACATAATGGGTATCTCGCCGATCTCAACTTCTTTCTCCTCGCTCTCCACCTCTTCCTCGCCGTTTTCGTATCTCCTCACGAGTCGCATGTGGAAATAGACCGGAGCAGCATAGTTGAGATTTCTTAACCGCGCTTGCGAAGGGAAGATCTCTTCGTAAGAACCATCCGCTTCCCGTGCTTTAGGGCTGCCCACGCTTATTTTGCCGAACTTCACCTTGAGGATATATTTCCCCCGTTCATCCTCACCGCCGATGGACGTCTCGATCTCGGACTGCTCCTCTATCACGCGCTGCATGCCCTCTTCCAGGAAGTAATTGAACGAATCAAGTTGATGCTGTGCTATTTTCTCTCGCTTTAAATATGCTCTTGAAAGAACACTCAGGTCTAACATACCGAACGCTCCCCTTATTCTATAACCAATCGATAAGATAAAGATTTTCCTGCTGTTCTACTCCGCCGCGTTATCCGCACGACGTCACCTGCTTCTGCTTTTATCTCTCGTATAACTGGGTCTGATTTTTGGATCTTGGGGAGTTGTTCCTTTCGTAGTCCAAACTTCTCAAGAATCTCTGCCACTTCGTTCGCTCCTATTACCTCGTGCCTGGGCACCAACTCATGGTCAAGTATCGAAAACTTTCCCTTTTTCATCTGCTCTACCTTTACCACGGGCTCGACGGGATTTGAACCCGCGGCCAACGGGTTAAAAGCCCGCTGCTCTACCTTTCTGAGCTACGAGCCCTTCTCTCATCCTTCACATGAAGGAGCTCCTTCCGGAGCATCAGAAGCGCAGCCTGAGCTGCTGCACGCTTATTCCCCACCCTATTCTTGTGGAAGAGATGCTTCTCGTGATACACGTAATCTTTTGTTGCCAGTGCTATATAAACTAATCCAACCGGTTTCTCCGGGGTTCCCCCGGTGGGTCCTGCTATGCCCGTCGTTGCAATGCCAATGTCACTATCCAGTAAGATTCTGACACCCTGAGCCATCTCCTCCGCACATGCCGCACTGACCGCACCCTGGTCTTCGAGCGTTTTCTTAGCCACCCGCAAGATCCTTTCTTTCACATCGTTCGCATAGGCGATCACTCCGCCTTTATAATAGTCCGAGCTGCCTGAGATATTGGTTATCCGATGGCCGACCAGTCCACCGGTACAGGACTCCGCGATCGCGAGTGTGAGTCCTCTTCTTCGTAATTCATCGCCGATCTCTTCTTCAATCATCTCTCGCTATGCATCATTAGAGCCCCATGAAAATAAAGGAGAAGAGCAGAGGATCTCCCGTGCTATTGGTTACTCCTCGATACCAGACCTGACCTTTACTGCGACGCCGTGCTTGAAGATTCGCAGTTCTTCGCCTGCCAGCATAGCCTTGCCCGTTGCGAGCAATCGATCCGTTTCATCCACGACCAGGACTTCATCATACGCTCGTATCTCGGGGTCCGCATCGCGTACATGCTTACAAAATGCTGTTCCCCCTCTCTGTATAAATTCGCTGACCTCTTCGTTCATAATCACGCGGAGCCGTGGATAGGGCAAGAACCGATGTAATCGGCGCGCACCTTCGATGCTCAAGGTGAACAGCCCGTCAATACTCCTCAGTGTGGCTATTCGCTTTTCATGCTCTTTTATCTGCGATATTCGGTTCGTTCGCGAGAGTAGAAACTCAACGGTATCGGGGAACAAGATCGCGCCTGCACCCGTTCCAAACTGGAAGTCCGCGATGATCCTCGACTTCTGGAGCACCCGTTCTTTTTCCTTTAGGTCCATATCAGCACGTTTTCACGATCTGATGATTGTACTCAAGCAAACCGTATAGCTGGAGCTCAAATTTCCCCCCTTCTTATTATTTAAACCTTCTCTTCTTATTTAAGAAGATTGCTGGATGATGAAAGGAAAGAGAAGAAGAGAGGATATCGCCGTACAGCGAATAGAACGGCTCTTTGAGCTCGCACAAGCAGCCGAGAAGGAGGATCAAGACCAGCGAAGCAAACGCTACATTCAGCTTGCACGCACGATTGGGATGCGATACCGAGTGCGAATACCGCGGCAGCTCAAGATGCAGCTCTGCAAGGGTTGCTATGCGCTCTTAATCCCGGGAAAAACCGCTCGAGTTCGTCTCCGGGGCGAGTATATCGCGACAACGTGTTTGCGATGCGGAATGATCATGAGACGCCCGTATAAAGCGCCACGAGCACCATCGTCGAGGCGATAACGAAGAAGATAAGCGTAAATTTGCAGAAAAACAGAAGTTTATTGCAAGGCTCTGCTGGCAGGCGAAG
>RXIE01000099.1 GCA_004212135.1 Candidatus Methanophagales archaeon ANME-1-THS
TCGGTGGAGCCCTCGCGAATCCCTAACTTCACCAAACTCGACATAACCAGGTTCATTTGGCCTCTCTTGTGGAGAAGATGTGGTACCTATAAATCTCTTTCGGAAGTAAGGGTCTTCGGAAGTACTGTGAAAAGAGAAAGATTTATTAAGCGTCATTTTGTCTCCTTCGTACTCGACCACATAGAAGAAGATTTTTGGACAGAAGAAAAACCTAAAGATGGACGAATAAAGCCCAAGGAACTTCTTGATATTCTTGAGCGAATTTATAATCAACGTTCGAAAACACTTCATAATGGAGAACCATTTCCACCCTCAATATATTACCAACCAGTAGATGGGGAAATTGATCGTGCAATTAGGATGATGTATGGAGAAAGGGTATGGGAACAGAAGGATTTTATACCCTATCCACACTTTTTTGAAAGGCTTGTAAATCATGTTTTAAAAACTTTTCTTAAAAGGAATCAATCAAAATAAAATGTTTACAATCCATTCCTTACGGAATAAAAGATCTAAATTATCATCCAACCGAAACCCCGAAGTGGCTGTGTATAAGGAAGAGGAGGAGTTATTTTTCTCAAAGAATAAATGGTATGGATTTTATAAAATGCCGATGATAAACGGTGCAGAACTAACCCGTGTCTTATTACGTGAACTTCACCGCGTCCAATAGCTCGCACATGATCCTCGCCGACCCGTTTACCAGCTTTATCTCCAGGTTAAACGTCCGCGCAAAATTCTCGACTGTTCTCCTGTACTCTTCATCGTTCTTATCCGCTTCAGAATACCAGATCTTCACGACGCGGTAATAATGGTTCTTCATGAGCTTGATGATGCGCGGTGTATCCGTGGCAGCATGTCGGTTCATCCTTCCCGCTATGATATTGATCGAGGATTCCAAGATGACCTGTGGCTCTTTTATGAGTGCCGCGCCGACCGGAGACATGAAAAACGTCCCGACTTCTTCCTCGAGCAGCGACTGAACCTTTTCTCTCCCGAGCGCAATTTCGATACAATTGTTCAATATCGTTCCGTCTCTGTGCCGGGGTATGAAGACCGGAACGGGTGCCTCGTTGATCACGCGCTCCATGGCACCTGCCGTGATGCCGCACAACCCGTATCCCAGCAGAATACAATCCACCACCGAGCTCATTGTGGTGATACTCTCCTCGATCTCCGCCCGTAATTGATCCGGATAATCATGCATCCTCAACTCGAGCACTTTCACGATGACGGAATCCTCAAGGTGACGGTCTCTGATTTCCCTTTTTATCTTCTCAAGTGTCTGTTCGTTTATTCTAAAGCCGTCCGCAGCGAACTCGCTCGAAAATCGGTCGATGAGCGTCTGATGCTGTACCGTTATCACCGAATTCGTGGTCTCGGGCAGCACAAAAAAGAGCTCGTTCACACCGGATTTCTTGAGCACCTCCTGTATCTCCTTCCGTAGAATCTCGCAGGTGATAATGCCGATGTGCATGATTCGAGTACAATAATGAGAGATGCGAACTGAAGCTACTCCTCCAGCACTTCTACGCCATATTCCTTCTCGAGGAATGCGAAAACATCCTCTCGGGTTATCCGCTGTTTTTGGGGCAGCTTCTTCTTCTCTATCTTCCGCTCCTGGATCCTATAGCCCGGCCTCTTTAACGAAACACAGACATCCATTCCGTATATTCCCACTGCGGGGTCGTAGCGGATGCCAAAATCGGTATGTTCCGCAATGCCAAAGGCAAAATTACCATACGTGTCAAACTGGCTCTGGAGCAGTTTATTCTGTATTTTGAAACAGCGCTTAAGAAAATCACGGGCTCGTTCGCCACGTAACGTGACTTTACACGCAATAGCCTCACCCTTCTTGATACCAAAGGGCTGGATGGTCCGCTTCGTCTTTCGCTTGATCGATTTTTGACCCGTGATAAAATCTAAAAGCTTCTCCGCTTTTGCTAACTTCTCGCCACTCTCGCCCACGCCCATGTTGACCACTACTTTTTCGACTTCTATTCTCCTCATCGGGTTTTCTGCCATTTCCTTTCTCTCCTTTCTTCCTTCCTTTCTTTCTTGCCTGGATCTTAGCAGAGCTCGAATTTATGCTGCACGTATCCCCGGGACTTCGATTTTCTCCTCGCCCACGACGAAGACAGAATCATCGATGGTCTCGAAAACTTCGCCGTCTCCAAGCGGTTTTATCCTCACCACATTTGGCTGTGAGCTTCTCATGATCCGAATCTCCTGGATCTCACCCGTCTGTGCAGAGTGCCTTCCGCCAATCACTACCACTTTACTCCCCGCTTGATAGGCGAAGTGCTGCACGATCTCATTACCAGGAACCGAAATCATGAGTGAGTCGTGCGTTCTGATCTCCTTACCGAGCTCTCCCGGGTGGATGTTTCTCCCATCATGCAGGTTCAATTGTATCCTTCCCGCTTTCAACATTCGCTTATCGTCCACCCTGCACAGTTTCCGGGAGGCCGCTTCTTCGTCTATTCCAACCAGCGCTAAATTCCCTTTCTTGTCCAGGAGCACCATATAATAGCTCTTCAGGCGAGGGATGGCGATAATATCAAAGATACCCACCGCGAACTTCCGGTCTCTCCTCACTTTCCCATTAACGAGTACGGCACCTTCGTGCAGTATCCGTTTCGCCTCTCGAGCATTATCGACCATTTCGAGCAGGTCCCGCACGACCACAAGCAACGGTATGCTTCTATCGCCGGGATGCGCGCCTGGTCTCGGTTTTGTAATCCAGTGTGATACCTTTCGGGGTATCTTCCAGCTCCGAGGTGCAGCAATTCGTTTTTGATGTTTTCCCATTTCTCCTTTCGTTCTCCTCCCTTTATTTATGCATATGCATGTTTTACCAAATCTTCTGCTTTTGCTTCAAACTCCTGTTGCGCTCTCGGTGTTGATGTCGGTTTCACACTCTTAAGAGCAGCATCAAAATGTTTCTTCTTTATGACCACGTTCTTTACCGCATCTTTCAGGTATGCCTCGCCTATGCCCGATGCGATGAACTCACGTAACGTAGCCATGACGGCTTCCTTCACAATGGCTGCGATATCCGCACCGACGTACCTGTCCGTCCGGTTCGCGAGTTCTTCGCTATTTACATCCTCTCCGAGGGGTTTTCCAGTAAGATGTACCTCGAAAATCTTCCTCCTCGCCTCTTTATCCGGGATCTGGATGTAGATCAATCGATCAAGTCGGCCAGGTCTGAGTAATGCGGGATCCACAATATCCGGTCTGTTGGTTGCCGCTATGACAATCACATCGTTCAGTTCCTCCAGGCCGTCCATCTCGGTCAAGAGCTGTGAAACCACTCGTTCGGTTACATGCGAGTCATAACTCGTCCCTCGGACCGGTGCTATTGCATCGATCTCATCGAGGAAGATAATACAGGGAGCGGCTTGTCTCGCCTTTCGGAATACCTCACGAACTGCTCGTTCCGACTCACCAACCCATTTGGAGAGGAGTTCAGGACCTTTAATCGAGATGAAATTCGCTTCACTCTCATTTGCTACTGCCTTTGCCAGCATCGTCTTGCCAGTACCCGGCGGTCCAAACAGAAGAATACCTTTTGGCGGCTTGGTATGCAACTGAGCGAATGCTTCGGGATATTTGAGTGGCCACTCTACCACCTCCTTCAATTCCTCTTTCACATGCTCTAAACCGCCTATATCGTCCCACTTCACATTGGGCACTTCCACAAATACTTCGCGGAGTGCAGAAGGTTCGGTATTCTTTAGCGCTTCACTGAAATCCTCCCGTATAACCTTGAGCTCTTCGATTACTTCTGGCGGGATCTCTTTTTCTATATCGATCTCAGGCATTACTTTACGGATTGCATGCATAGCCGCCTCTTTACATAAGGTTGCGAGATCAGCGCCGACAAATCCATGCGTCAGATTTGCAATCTCTTTGAGATTCACATCGTCTGCCAGCGGCATGCCACGGGTATGCACATGCAGGATCTCCTCTCGACCGTTTCGGTCAGGGATGCCGATTTCGATCTCGCGATCAAAGCGACCACCCCTTCTCAACGCCTCGTCGAGCGCATTCGGTCTGTTTGTGGCACCGATGACCACGACCTGACCACGCGATTCAAGCCCGTCCATTAAGGAGAGCAGTTGTGCCACCACTCGTCTTTCCACTTCTCCCGTGGTCTCTCCTCTCTTGGGCGCTATTGAATCCAGCTCGTCAATAAAGATAATCGAAGGTGCGGTCTTCTCCGCTTCCTCAAAGATCTCACGCAGGTGACGCTCACTTTCACCATAAAATTTACTCATGATCTCAGGACCGGAAATCGAATAAAAATTGGCATCGGTCTCATTTGCCACTGCTTTTGCGATCAGTGTCTTTCCCGTTCCCGGCGGTCCGTGCAGAAGAACGCCTTTAGGCGGGTCGATCCCCAGCCGTTCGA
>RXIE01000171.1 GCA_004212135.1 Candidatus Methanophagales archaeon ANME-1-THS
GAGCTAAGTTCTGGATCGCACACGTTGAAGTGGCGATTTAAGAAGGATAACAGCTTCAGCGAAGGGGCTGATTGCGGTTGGCTCGACAAAGTTGAATTTTCCGCTACATTGCCACCACGTTAAACATCCGGTTCTAACCATTAATATAACCATCTCAGGTGAGCGTCTAACCCCGCCTTCCAATGAAATTAGAACGAATGGTAAAGTCCACTAACAGCAAAGTAACTCACGGAAGTGAAGAATCTCCATAAAGAATAGCAATTGCATTTGGAGAAGTTTACGTGGGATACCAAGCTCATTTATGGAAAGGAGCGTAAAAAACCGGTACTTTTTAAAACCAGAAATGAGCTAAAAAGGATGAAGATGTTCGGGCAAGCGTGAATGGGACCGCAGCGTATCCGGATAAGTCAATGGTAGTGGAATGGAAGCTATAGGCTACAAGACTCTGCCCGGGATTCCGATGACAACAGTGCTAATTTCTTCGTTCGAAATTCACCGAATCCACAAAATAGTAATTTTGGCCCGTTACCACCGATTCCTGAGCTGCCAAGTATCATCTTACTGGCTGCGGGTTTGACTATGGTGGCTGTATTTATTGTCGTGCAGGCGAAGAGAAGCTAAAAATTTGATACTGAGCGATGAAAAGGTATACATGCATGCAAATTTCAGATTGTATCTACTTGTATAGTGATTTTAAGTCAGTACGACTGGTCAGAACCATAAGACCGAAAAATTTATACGGCTTTGTAAATCTCATTTTGGTATAGCGTGAAGTGGCGACCGCAAAGTCAAAGCCGCCACGCCCCTAGAGGGATATAAAAAGAGCTGCTCCGGGATCTGAAGGAAGGAAAAATTAAAATATAAACGGTGGAGAGAAAAAAATGATCGCGAATAGAGTACCTTCTGAAATCGTAGTGTGTATTGGGGTATTTGCAATTGTATGTGCAACGTTGTCATTTGTAAGTCTGGGATCTGGGAGACCAACGCTGTCTAAAGAGGAATTCAGTCCCGCAAGTATTGACAAAACGTTAAAAGATATTTCGCCAATGGAGAGTGTCAAATTTGATCTCATGGACGCCCATAAAAAACTGAGCACGGATCTTCTTCAATTGCTTGACGATCGCTACCTTCCCCCAGGAGGCGAGAAAGAAGCGCTCAAATTGGAGATGAGAAACTTAAAACAGTTACGCCGCGGGCCGACAGATGATTTGGTTTACGTGTATGTCTACCTTAAAAAGCCGGTAAAACCGCAAATCATCAAGCCTTACGTCTGGGAAGTCACGAATATAGACGAGGAGAATCACCTCGCTGTGGCATGGGTGGAAGTAAAGAAGCTGGAATCTCTGGCTTCCCTCAGTGCTGTACGAACCATCAGGACAGTTATGCCGCCGTTGGTGAGGACCGGCTCCGTAACGACTGAAGGGGACACTATTCATCGCACTTCTGAAGTGCGCACCATATATGCTCAGCGTGGCGCTGGTGTTAAGGTCGGGATTATCTCAGATGGCGTGGACCATTTGGCTGACGCTCAAAGTTCTGGCGATTTACCTGCCACCGTGACGGTGCTGAGTAACGCAGTAGGCGGTGATGAAGGAACCGCTATGCTCGAGATCGTTCATGATATGGTGCCCGATGCAGAGCTTTATTTCCACGATCGCGGAAACAACATTCTTGATTTTAACACTGCTATTGATGATCTCGTGGCTGCTGGATGCGATATCATCTGCGATGATATTGGCTGGCTTCTTGAACCTTTTTTTGAAGATGGTATCGTCGCTTCTCATGTACAATCAGTGCTCGATGGTAACGATATCATCTATGTGTCATCTGCTGGTAATGCAGCGCATGAACATTACCAGGGCGATTATTATCCGATACCTGGGACCACTCAACATAATTTTAGCCACGGTATGGATGAATTCCAGGGATATTATTTATATTTATATATTTCAGCAGGGAGCAACGTACGAATCGTTCTTCAGTGGAATGATCAGTTTGGTTCGTCCGGTAATGACTATAATCTTTATTTATACAGTTATAAGATTGGTAATGTTGTAGCCCAGAGCACTGCTACGCAAAATGGCGATGATGACCCCTTAGAATGGGTTAGTTATACCGCCAATGCCGCCACCAAAGGTGATTTTGCTATTATTGTAGACAATAAAAATGGCTTAGCTGCCACGAAAACATTGGAAGTCTATATTTACCCGGATTATGGTGCCGCGGTCTATACGAATAACATCGTTCCTTCAGATTCGATCTTTGGTCACCCTGCGGTGCCTGATGCTATTGCGGTAGGAGCGATTGATGCTAGCGACCCGGACAACGACGAAATAGAGTTTTTCTCATCGCAAGGCCCGGTAACCATCACGTATCCTACACCTGAAACCAGAGCTAAACCTGACCTTTGCGGCGTCGATGGTGTGACTGTAACGGGCGCAGGGGGGTTCCCCAGTCCTTTTTATGGAACCAGTGCATCGGCACCGCACATTGCTGCGATTGCCGCCCAGCTCTGGGGTACGATTCCAAGTGCAACTCCAAGTGAGATCCGAAGTTGTTTATCTTCAGCGTCAGTTGACCTGGGAGTTCCTGGATTCGATTACGTCTTTGGATCTGGGCGTGCAGATGCGTTCGAAGGATACAACTGCATCTATCCGTTAGGGATAGCAGACCATGTGGTGATCAGTGAGCTGTATGCAGATGCGGTAAATGAGGGGGACAGTGAATGGCTCGAGCTGTATAATCCTACTGGTTTGGAGATTGATATTAGTGGGTGGGTGATTGATACCACAGCCTATCGACCTGATGTAACTCTACCGCCAGGTGCAAGGATCTCTGCTCACGGATTTTACCTCATTGGCGATGCAGGGTGGGCCCCTGACAACAGCACCTGGCCAATACCGGACTATGCTGGAGAGGAGATAACCTTAACGAACACCAATGGATGGATTCAGTTGAAAAATTCGACCGGAGCTGTTATTGATACCGTGGGGTGGGGTTCAGCAACCATGAATGAGACCGCAGCGTATCCGGATAATCCACCTCCAACTAAAAGCCTCCAGCGCAAAGTCAATGCTACGATAACTGAAGATGGGATACATGGTCCTGCCTGGGATTCCGATAACAACAGTGCTGATTTCTTCGTTCGAGATTCGCCGAATCCGCAAAATAGTAATTTTGGCCCGTTACCACCGATTCCCGAACTGCCAAGCCTCATCTTACTGGCTGCGGGTTTAACTGTTGTGGCTGCAGGTATTGTAATGCGAGGCAAGAGAAGCTAGAGCAATCAATAATGCGCGGAAGGTACAAATAAATTTCAGATTATCTCGGTATTGACCGTTTTACGATCGATGACCTGACCGTTGAGCAGGAGGCTTATCGTGATCGAATAATCGCCCATGGGCTTAACCATGCCGACCTTCTCCGGTATCCTCGCTCGCACCGGGATCTCCCTCGTTTGGCCGGGTCGCAGCTCATCGGAATACTCGTTACGGTATTCATATTTGGCGATATCGCCCATCCACTCATACTTGTGGTTGACAATGAGTACGTTGACGGCGAATTTGTTAATGGGATCAGTGCCCGTGTTCTGGACCACGAGCTTCGCATCCACCATGTCCCCAACATGATACACTGATGCGATCGTAACTCCCTTGATCTTCAATTCGGTTATCCCGTTCACGGTAAAAGTTCCGTTCGTAACAAGCTCACCATGATACGTTGCAGACCAGCTATGTTCACCGGGACTCAGCCCCGTTACAGAGATTCGTCCGCACCCGGATATTTTGTCATATACAATGCCATCGACCGTGACACAGACACCCGTAATCAGCATGCTCGTGCCGCGGTATGTGGTTTGGAAGATACGTTCGGTAAGCGTTCCACCAGCCGAAACGTCAACTGAGATAGCTTCCACGCGGTCAATCACAATCACTTGTGCACTATCGCTCAGTGTTCTGTTCTCAGTGCTGCTATTATCCCAGAAGCTCACCTCGAGCTTGATGGTGTGTTCGCCTACCTCGAATACCTGCCTGAGATCTTTCTGGGCCCCTATTACCTCGTCTCCGGAACGCCAGACAAAGACAGGATCTTTGAGGTTCTTCGTGGATGCATGCAGTTCCACCTCAGTACCCTGCCAGACCACCTGGTCGCAGCCTGCGGAGATCGAAGGTTCGACCTTCTTGAGCTCACAACTCTCCTTCTGTGCGAGCTTGCAGATAGTCGTTTGCTCCTGCTGCGAGTAATGGAGCGATAACGCAGCCCCGAGAACAATTGCGATAGTAGCGGCAACAGCCACTACTAAGAGTCCCGTTTTCAACATGCCTGATGGTTAGTAGTTCTCAGTTCTATGTTAACCTTATGGATAGTGCTAATTTGCTACTACATGTTTCAATTCATTTGATACTATCCTACCATTTTTAACGGGCCATTTTTTTCTGAAGATAGCGCACAGATTTATGATTTTCTGATATCTTTTATAATAAAATCGAAATTTATAGATACAAGAGGTAGGATTAGCGTAAAGAAATCGAGAAGGATAGGAAAAGCGATAGGGGCATGAGATTCTTTGAAGAATATGCGCGGGTAATTGGATTCCTCTTGCTTACGTTTGTACTTATCCTGCTCTTTTCAACCCCTTCGATGCTCATGACGAAATCCATCACGACGATTGGTACCGAACTCTCATATGCCTCGGGTACTGAAACGCCTGTTCGAACCCTGGTGGATTTCAAGAACAAAGAGCAGATGCGTGCATTTCCTGGTCAGATCGGTGATTGGAGAAGCTCAGAGTACAACACGACGAAGATAGGGGAGCAATTAGGAGCTGAGACGCTGCTCATGCGTGCTTATTTTCGTCCACGAGTATATCAGCCAGTCTTCTTCCTCATCTTACAATCAAGCAATCGCTCAAGCTTTCACCCACCACCGGTCTGCTATGCTGCGTTGGGTTATTCCATAGAGGAGGAGGGGACTGAGGATATCGTGGTGCAGAACCTGAGCTGGGTTCAAGGACGCTGGCGCTCTGAACAGGAAGCGACTTTTAATGGGACGATAGCGGTAAAGAGGCTCATAGTTGCAAAGAAATCGAACGGAGATGGAAGAGTCGCGGAGCGGCGGGTAGTTCTCTATTTCTACGTGAAGGATAATCCGTTCACCTCAGATACCGTGACCATGATACGAGCAGAAGCGCTTGCACCCCTTGATGGCTCTTACGAGAGCGTGCTCATGGTAATGCAGGAGTTTATGGGTGATACAATCCCCTGCATGTTTGAGCTGCAAAAGGATGAGCCTCCGTTTATTATCATCCTCATTACTGGTTCTGGCATTGGTAAATTGGCGCTGGTATTACTCCTTCTTGTTCCCCTCGCCCTGATCTTCTATCCTGAGTTCGCCGCGAAGGTGAGTACCTTTTATACCAAAAGAGTGGAATAAGCAGGTCCCAGGATGAAGAGGATAATATTCGTAATACCATGTGAAATACTGATCCCGTATATCGAGCCGGTTTTTTCCCGGACCACGGACCAGATAAGCCCGATAGCAAAGGCGAGCAGACAATCCAGGAGAGCTAAATTACCGACATGAAGCACGCCGAAGATCATGGACACAAACAGAATCCCGATACAGGTACCCATCCATCGAACCGCGCTGCATTGCATCACGCCCCGGAATATCAGCTCCTCCAGGAACCCGGTGCATACGAGGAACATGAGCGATGCGGCGAACAAACTTGTTATGCTCTGCTCGAGTTCGGGCAACGGAGCGGGCTTCAAAATCAGGTATTCCGCGATCCCAAAAGGTAAGGCGAGGAGGATCACGGTTGCTTCGACTGGCGCGTACCTTCGAGCAGGTAAAGAAAGACCGATATCCTTCGGTCGAAGCTCGAGGAGCGCCATGCAGGTAAATGCTGCGATGAATATCGGGACGGAAATGATCATGAACCATGAGATTCGGCTGAACTGCGTGAGCGGCATTGATAAGCTCAGGATTCGGATAAGAGGAGCGAGGATAAGTGTTATAAGAAATTGTGATAAGCTCCTGTCCTTGTCTACTGCCCGTGTAGCATGCAGAAGCAATGCGAAGATGATGAGTACATGTACGGCAATACCCGCTTTTATCGCATAGGCCATCAAAAGCTCTGCCGCGGTTATCACGAGCACGTACGCGGCACCGATGCGATACTGACCCCGTTTTCGCATGGAATTTCATAAATATGGTGATTCGTGAATATAATAACATGTGAGATAGCTGAGTTCGAGCTGAACACCTCGTCATTTTTATATAGGGTGAACGTGATAGAGGTAGTAAGATGAAAAGGAGGGTGTGGATTACCATGAGCTTGAAGGGACGGAAGTTACTGGTGATCAGTTTACTCCTTTGTAGTTTCGTGGCTGCAGCACTGACACTGCCGGTATCACTATCGTCGGCATCGGTGAGCGCCTTTGAGATAACTCCATCGAGTCCTGTTCAAGGTGAGGTTGTTAGGATAACGGGCATAGCGTCCCCTTCTGAAGAAGTTCCGGTTACGATCTCGTTTGAGCAGGTTTTGAGTGTAACCGGGAGAGAATACAAATGGGAATTGAAATCAGTCGAAATCCAGGACGGCAATAATCAATTTAGCGTAACAGCACGAGTTGTGAATAATTTAAGGGTTTCATTGAAATTTTGGGGGATATGGATTACCAGAAGTGCAGATGCTGAGAATGGTGTTGCCACAATAGTTCAAGCAAATGTTCCAGCAGCAACTTATGACGTGTTAATAAAAGGTGATTCAAACTCGAATGCCGTGCGCATACGTGTAGAAGCGAAGACGTTTTTAACTGCTGACGCAAACGGTAATTTCGAATATAGCTACGATACACGTTCGATTCCCACGGGGCAATTTGTTGTGACGGCGGGAGGTCTCACGAAGACCGTTGAACTTCGAGAGCCAACACCACCACCAACCCCTACCGGAGGCGCCGGTGGAGGTGTTACACCAACTCCATCAAGCCCAACTCCTTCATCAAGCCCCACGCCGTCATCAAGTCCTCCAATAAGCCCTACGCCAACGCCAGCGTCCACCGCAACACCACAAACGACACCGATCACGAATAACGCGAGCACTGGGACACCGAGTCCCATCCCTCAGCATTCGATGACGCCATCACCACAGACAGCCAAACCTTCACGTATACCCGGCTTTGAGTTGGTTGGAGGTTTAGTGGCGCTGATTATCAGTCGTATGCTCAAAGGGGTTCATAAAAGGCAGTAGTTTAAATTGCAGTTTGATCGTTCAGAAGCGATCATAGTGGCGATAAAAGGACTCTTGGTACGGACCTCAAAACCGAAAAGCCTTTATACTCTTCTTATCATGAAGTGATAGAGGATAGGATAGATGACGATAAAAAAGGGCGCGGAGGGGATGAGGAAGAAGAAGCTTGCAGGAGTAGTGATAGTAGCTCTGTTCTTCTCGATAGTTGGAATATGCAGCACGGCGTCAATGTCAGAAGATTCTCCCGGTTCGCAGAGATGGTATCTGGATAGTGAGGATCACCCCGTAGCGGGTAAACTCATGGAGAAGACCGGGACGCAAAGCGGCTCAGTAACTATTGCAGGAGGAGAGGAGGAGGTTTGGCTCGCGGATAGTGCGGCTCTCATCGACGTCACGTTTCCTGGAGGTTTCTGGGTGGTGGGAGTAAGGACCGACAGGAATTGGGGCGATAAATGCCGTGTGAGCTTGGGGGGATTTAATCCAACATCAGGCTGGTATGAGATTCCTACCAAGGATCGTTCATGGTCATGGAACATTTATGTCCTGGATATCGCACTACAAGCGGATCCCGCAACGATAAAGCAAGGTGATTATCTGGCATTGAAGATTACAAATGAGGATGAGGCGGCACACACCGTTCATGCCGGAAGATATTCCTTGCTCAGGTCTCCACGTAGTGATCCAGGTTATCCAATCCCCGAGCTACCAGCGCTTGTTCTAATGAGTGTCGGCTTGCTCGCACTCGTGAGCTACGTGGTACTGAGAAGAAAGGGCTAAGAAGTAGTGTAGTACGTGACGCTGCAGCCACCGTTTCACGGCGCGGGGGTTGATTGGTATTAGGCTTACACACGAACCCATAGGATTCATCTCATCCATCGCGACCGTAGCGTTGAGAAGAGGGGGTAGGAGGGTGTAAATGAAGAAGATCACGGTCGTGCTTGCACTCCTCCTCACCATTTTATATCTGCGGAGTTTCATCTGGCTTGCCAGGGCATGGCTCACTGACCCTTATTATTCACACGGCTTTTTGGTCTTACTCATCTCTGGTTTTATCACGTGGAGAGAGATCCGGAGCTACAGGAGGGCGCAAAAGGTCGAGCCGGAAACGTTTAAACCAGGCATCTATATCTTCGGTTTCGGGCTTCTGCTTTACACGATCGGGTTTATCACGCTCTTTCCGTTTTTAGCTGCGCTTTCGTTCCTGTTTACGGTAAGCGGGTTGATCCTCTCTTTTTATGGCAAGCCCCTGATGCGTTCGCTCCTCTTCCCGCTTGTATTCCTCATCTTCGCGATCCCCTTGCCACTCTTATTCCTGGAAGAAATCACGTATGGTCTGCAATCGTTCTCGGCACGCTCTTCCGCTTTCATTATTGGACTCCTGGGGATCCCGGTTGAACGAACAGGGGCGGAAATAGAACTGCAAAACGCCGCATTCACCATCGGATTGCCCTGCAGCGGCATGAACACCTTGATCTCGCTCCTGACACTGGCCGCGATCCTCATTTACCTTTTGCGATGCCCCTTGGTCAAAAAAGCAGCTCTCTTCTGCGCAGCAGTTCCGATTGCGCTCGGTGCGAACATCCTGAGGATCGTCTCGATACTGCTCGTTGCGAATGCGTATGGCGCAGAAGCGGCGATCAGGTTCTTCCATGATTTCTCGAGCATACTGCTCTTTCTTGTAGCGCTTTTGGGATTGCTCATTCTCGCTACGATCTTCAGATGCAAACTCATCGTTTCAAAAGGAGAATAACATCGTGCATCTCTTCTTCCCCATCCAGCGTTTATTGCAGTCACCGCACCTTATCGTTGTGAATTCCCCTCCGTCCCACGTACTCGGTTGTTCACGGTTCGTACCAATCGGGCAATATGAAATCAAACTCCTTTATACTCGCTGGCCAGACTATCTTTGGTCTTCTCTCTTTGACTGCATCGTCCAGATCTGTAGATGAAGAGGAAAGCTCGAAGGTGCAAGGTATAAGAACTTATCGTCCGTACACTTGAGGTCCGGATATGGTCTATCTAAGCCTCGGTGATCTTCATGACGAATATGAAACAGTGTGGTAGTGCATTTTGCCGTTACTGTGGTTGCCTATCGTTAAAAATAATGAGAGAATATGCCATATACTCCTCTATTTTACCCTTCTCAGCTCGCACAGCAGCTCAGTGCATGTCCGTACTGCACGTGGTTATGGAGCAGCCCGACGTCGCCCATATTAATCTTGGTATCGCAGTTCACATCGCCGATCCATGTATCGCAGATTGCATACCCGTACTGCACGTGATTGTGCAGCGCGCCGACATCGCCCATGTTCACAGCGCCGTTACAGTTCACGTCGCCGCACACAATCAGCTTCAGCTTTTGCACGATTACCACACCCGTGACAGAGGGGTGCAGTGCATCGTGATACGGATACGTTCCGAGCTCGGTGAACTTATAGGAGAACGACTGCCCTTTTGAAAGGTTACCAGAATCCCACAGCCCGGTATCACTCGTCACCGTGTGTACTAACCCTTCTTGATTAGTCCATTCAACCGTAGTTCCTAGGGGAACGGTTCTTACACCCGGTTCATAAGCATTATTATTGATTCCAATGGTATGTGGCTCGCCATCTGCAACGATTTCTGAAAACTCTTTAAACCGCTCATAATATGAACCCCTGCCATTGGCATTAAAGGAGTAATCAATGGGTGTTTCAAAATAAACTCGCACAGCTCCAAGTAATGGGTCTGTGTATTCCACTGCTGATTGATTACGACCACTGCTGGAATTGATAAAGGACCCATAATCTCCTTCGACTCTGAGGTATGGCCAGTATCGGGTTCTCAAATCGGTCTTTGGAATGACGGTCAAGTTTACCGATGCTGAATAGCTCTGCCCAATGACAGGATTGTTAATTCGCCAGAGTAACCCTCCTTCAGGACTCGAGCTAATGAGTTCAGGATGGGTCGCAGTCTCCCCTAATAGCTCAGAATTCGCATCATCGGTTTCTTCTGCAAATGCCGTAATTCGTAATTGGTTAAGATTAGCGGTAGGTGTGGCATTAAAAGTCATGGTTATTGTTTCATTTCCCGAGAAGACCTCTTTATCTACCGATCTGGACGATGAAAACGGTGGGGTTAGCTCATGCGTGTTGAGTTCATTTATACCCAGTTCAAAAAAGGATGATACCGTCTCATTGTTTCCCGTCCACTCGAGATGATCTGGAAATCGTACTGAGTTTCCTGGGCTACTACGATAGCTATCGACGTGATAATATGTCCGGTTAAAGGCAATCAGAGTGGTATTAAAAATAAGGACTTTGGGGACAATGAATTGCCCACTAATAACATCTATTTTGAGCCTCATGCGGTATGTCAGATCTGAAGGAGTCGAAGAAAAACTGCCATTTGCCACATATTTCCGTTCCTCAAAATCTTGGTATGAGCGAATGGTGAGGTAGGGTGTGTAGGTTGGGGGATATGCCCAATCACATTTGAACGATTGACCTCCGGTATTGTAGCCGGTTACCAGATAAAACCTTGATGAGTTGAGCATAGTGCTTGATAATGGGGTGGCTATCATGGTTAACGTGTTCGAATCAAAGTCAACGGATGCGTTAACACTGAACGATTGGTTACTACGCCACCCGTTAGTTGTGGAATTATATTCCCACACGTTATGTTGTGTCCCATGTATTAATGAATCATAATGTGGTATGTTTCCCGGATTTTTGAAATGCATACAACTGATTGCATATTCCGTTCCGACGGTTGGACCTGCTCCACTAAAAGGTTTATAAGGACTACCAGTGAACGGGTTACTATCCATATCGATGTACAAAGACCACTCGTATTCAACGGTATTATTGGTTACGTTGGTTTTATCAAATAATAATTGATCTGGGATATTCGTAAGATTTATCTTCACCAAGAGACTGGAATCGTTTGCGGAAATCGTCCCTTGCGTGAGGTCGATAAAATCATAGGGCACATCGCCAACGGAATCGTCAATGATAATATCACCTGTCGCATCATCAGCGGAAACGACTCCAACGAACGCGCACAATACCAAAAGAGCAACACCAATCACTACAAGTCCATATTTTGTATTCATGTCATCCCCCTCCTCTTCTTTTAACTCATCCCCTTTTTCACCTCTTGGGTGAGTGGTTGAAGACAGGTTTGGTTACATCGATTCAAGAATCTTTCGGTTTTTAACTGCAACCAAAAATTCCCCAAAAAATAAAAGAGGAAAGGAAAAATATCAACTCCTCTATTTTACCCTTTTCAGCTCGGACAGCACTTCAGTGCATACCCGTACTGCACGTGGTTGTGCAGCGCGCCGACGTCACCCATATTGATCTTGGTATCGCAGTTCACATCGCCCGCCCAGTCGCTGCAGATTTGGTGACCATATTGCACGTGGTTGTGGAGTAGGCCGACGTCGCCCATGTTCACTTTCTCATCGCAGTTCACGTCGCCGATCCATGTATCGCAGATTGCATACCCGTACTGCACGTGATTGTGCAGCGCGCCGACATCGCCCATGTTCACCGCACCGTTACAGTTCACATCGCCGCAGAGGTTTGCTTTAACCAATGGCAGATGATCCTTGTTCGTGCCTCCCGGAATATCGTAAGGCGTATCTCCGAGTCCGTCACCATCCGCATCAGTTCCCGTGTAATCGTGCCAGTAATTGCCACCCAAGTTAGGTCCGCCGATGATATTTATTCCTTCTGCTTTCGTAATGTTCCATTTGTTCATTCCATCGTCATCCGCATTGTTCGTGTTGTTGAAGTAGTTGTTGTACATGAGATTATCATTCGACGAGGTGAGATGGATACCGATGCTATTACCGGTGATAGTGTTGCCCGCGATCGTAATGCTGTCAGAGCTGTTCAGGCTGATCCCACCGAGATTATTCGCGATCCAATTTTCGGCAACGTTGATAGTGCTCGGTGTACTCGGGCCCACCGCGCCGCTCAATGACCTCGGCGCACCCTCATAGTAATCAGGATAGAAGTCCTTCTCTTCCAATCGCGCGGGAGGCGAGATGGTGTCCCCTCTCGTTTTGGTCTGTATGGTTGCTGCTCCGCGCGTTGACGTGGTCCCGAAACTCCCGGACGTGCCAGAACCAGAGAGATCATCGAGCAGGATGCCATAGTCATTGTTCTTCACAATGGTATTATGGTGAATCGTCGCATTCGTGAAGGAGAAGATTTTCATGCCGTACGCGTGATTTGGAGCGGCATTATCAGCGATGTAGTTATCGGCGATGATCGCGTCAGACCCTTGCCCCATGTAAATGCCATAGCCAAAATCGTCACCCGCACCGTTATCTCGCAGAATATTCCCGATAATCGTCAGGTTCGAGGGGCCCGAGGCAGATGCGGGGTCCTTAGCAGCGAATATCCCGTTATAATAGTTGTGGCATGCCGTGTTATTCCAAATCGTGATGTTCCTGGTTGGTGTATCGTAAACAAAAATGCCGTGATAGCCGCTGTGGTTCGCGGTGTTATGGTAAACCATGGCGTCACTGCTCTGGTATACCACGATGCCATGCACCTCACAGTACGATGCACGGTTATCAATGATCGTATTGTTATTGGATCCGACAAGGAGATAAATGCCATAATCATTGTCATACACGGTATTGTTTCGTATTATGGCATTCCGTGAGGTCCATACTAACAGTCCTGTGCCGAGATCGGTGAAGTTATTGCTCGAGAGATTATTATTGAGAACGGTACAGTTATCTGAATATTCGAGCCGAATGCCTTCCCAGTTATTATAAATGGCCGTGTTATTGATCAGCGTGGTATTATCTGACTCATGAACATATATCCCAATATACTCTTTGTTGAAATTCGCAGTATTGTTGAGTATCCGATTGTTCCATGAACTGTCATAGAGGTCGATCCCAAACCATCCGTTCGAACTTGCATTATTATGCTCGAGCGTGTTGTTGTTGCTTGACGCCCAGAGATAAATACCCCGTATAGAATTGTTCGACGCGGTATTATTCTCCAAGGTGTTGTTACTCGAAACGCGTAGTTCGATGCCATTCGTGTTATCCATGAGTGTATTATTTGTGAGTCTGTTGTTCTCGTTTCCCCAGTTCAGGTAGATGCCGCAATAGTTCGATGTTGCAGTGTTGTTATGAAGCGTATTATTACTCGAAGAAGAGAGATAAATGCCGCAGCTATTCTGGTGAGCGCTGTTATTTGTCAGTGTGTTATTGTTCGAATCATACAGGCTGATGCCGCGATCGGTGCTCGAATGAGCCCTGTTCTTCTCCAGTCTATTATTGCTCGACGAGGACAAGGAGATGCTGCCTGAGGGGTTTAATTCTACGATATTCGTGGTTATCAGGTTGTAGTCGCTCGATGAGGCGAGCTGGATGCCATAGCTATTATTCCAGAGCACGTTCTTCTGGAGTATATTGTTACTCGATGAGGAGAGATAGATGCCGTAGTTGTTTCCCGATGCTTTGATAGCCGAAATATTACAGCAATCCGCGCTCTCAACGGAGATTCCAGCCTTGCCCCACTGTGATGCCCCGGTTATATTGAACCCGGAGATATTCACCCAGTTCGCGGTCAGATTGAAGACGTGCCTTGATGGATCTGCCGCGGTCACCCGCACGATGTCTGGACCTTCGGCTTCCAGTATCACTGATTTGTTCACGATTATGTTCTCGATGTAAGAGCCTGCATATACAACGATAGAATCGCCAGCGGCTGCATTCGTGATACCCGACTGTATCGGCGTTGAACTCGCATTGAAGTGAGCGGTATCAATCCACCACCCGCTCGTATTGACGTAGATCGTCGTTGCCGATGAGGTTCCGCCACAAAGCAAGGCCAGTGCAAGAACCACGCTGCCGAATGCCAGGAGCAATCCGAACTTTTCGTTCTTTTCGCTCATACTAATCATCCCTAAATACTATCATTCATTCTCAGCTTACTTAGTCTTCCTTTTAATAAATACCTTTGCGCCGAGATTCATCCCTTCCTTCATGTCTTGCTCGATACCCAGGTATGCGTCGTTAGAGTGAACTCTGGAGGGTGCATAAAAAGATGCTCGGGGGCATAAGGAATTGGACAATTCAATTAACTTACCATATGGCAGTTATTTCCATCACATACCTTTTATTTTAATTTTAATTTAATTACTTGTCTCTATTTATTCTAATATATTGGGACTATATTGGGACTCTGTCTGAGGTAAGGGCACGGTAAGAAGAAGAAAGGCCATGAAACTGCCGGAGCACTATCTGAGGATCATCGGTTTTGTGCTGCTTACCATCGTGATTATCCTGCTCGTTTCTACACCGTCCATGCTCATTGCCAAATCGGTTACCACGATTGACACCGAGCTCTCCCATGCATCAGGTTCAGAAACCCCTGTTCGGACCCTGCTGGATTTCGGGAACAGCGAGCATATGCGTGCATTTTCCTATGAAATTGGCGATTGGGAATCCTCTGTTCTGGCTGAATACAATACGACGAATATCTCCGAACGGTTAGGTGCCGAGGTGTTGCTCATGCGTGCATATTCGCATCCGAAACTGTATCAGCCGGTCTTCTTGCTCATCATGCAATCAAGCAATCGGTCAAGCTTTCATCCACCACCGGTCTGCTACCCCGCGTTGGGCTATACCATTGAAGGCGAATCGACTGAAGAGATCATCGTGCCGAACACAAGCTGGGCTGAGGGACCCTGGCTGTCCGAAGGAGATGTTTCGTTTAAGGGGACGATAGCGGTCAAGGAGCTCATTGTTGCCAGGAAATCAAAGGAAGATGGGAGGCTCACTGAGCGACGGGTAGTACTCTATTTCTACGTAAAGGATAACCCCTTCACCTCAGATGCCGTTACCATGATCCGGGTCGAAGCGCTTGCGCCGCTTGAGGGCTCATACGATGGGATTCGCAATATCACCAAGGAGTTCATGGGTGAGACGATCCCCTATCTGTTTGAGCTCCAGAGGAAGGAGCCGCCTCTCTTTATGATACTCCTCTCCGGATCTATCCTCAGCAAGCTGGCGCTCGTATTGTTAGTTCTCGCGCCTCTGACTCTCATCCTCTATCCACAAATAAGGAGGATTACGGATAAGGAGAATAAAGGGCTGGAGAGCTCAATTCAAGGATTAAAAAAAGGGTTTTCAATTATCAGTTGTGTGATGCTGGAACCAAGGAAGTAATGACCACTATCTTTCCGCAACCACTCCAACCGCTCCTTACCGGTCGCAAACCGGGAGTGATTCAACATGCGTATCCCTGCTTCAGAAATAACCAGGCGCAAGAAGGAAGAGGATAATATTAATAACTCCATGCGAAATACTGATCCCGTATATCGAGCCGGTTTTTTCCCGTACTACGGACCAGATAAACCCGATTGCAAAGGCGAGCAGACAATCCAGGAGAGCTAAATTACCGATGTGAAGCACCCCGAAGATCGTCGAGACTATCAGAATTCCACTCCATTTGCTCATCAATCTTGTTGCATTAGTCTGAATTACTCCTCTAAATGCCAGTTCTTCCAAAAAGCCGGTGCATAGCACGAGAATGAGCGATGCCACAATGAAATTCGCGATCCCTGACCCCAGTGGCAAGGGAGCAGGTTTCAAAATGTAATATTCAAGTAGTCCAAAAGGCACGGCGAGGATAAGCACACTTGCTTCAATTGGTAAGTCCTTACGATGGGATAAGGAGAGCCCGATATCTTCTGGCCGAAGTGCCTGGAGCCATACACATGTAACGGTTGCGATGAAGAGAGGAATTGAAACGATCAGGAACCAGGATATTCGACTGAAGATCGTGGCTGGCATTGAGAGGCTGAGGATGCGAATGAGCGGAGCGAGCACGAGCGCCATCAGAAAATGTGATAAGTGTTTATTTCTATCCGCTTCAAAAGCAGCATGGACGAGCAGCGTGAATAAGATGACTGCGTGGAGTGCGATACCCGCTTTTGTCAGGTACGTTGTCAATAGCTCAGCACTGGCTATCACGAGCAGATAAGCGGTCACAACGAGATACAGATCTCTTTTTTGCATGGTTTTTTCACCGTCCTTGACCGATGACCAGTAATGTTGCTCCTCGGCACTTGTTAGTACTACAGCATCAATCAAAATTAAATATTATAGTACGAGACACGACACAAGAGAAAAGAGGGAGGTAATAACTGGAGATAAGGAAAGGAAGAGGCCCGTTTGGGTGTTTTAGCCAGCATTTTAATCGCCTAGACACTTTGGTAATGGCGAAAAAAGGACTTTAGGTCAGAACCTCAAAACCGAAAGTCTTAAGTAATCCTTTGTAGTTCTTATCCCTCGTACGATATGGAGATGAAGCGATGAAGAGGGGTATCGGAAAGATGTTAGGAGGTGTGGATTTGTCATGTTAACCATGCTCACGACGACCACGACTACCACAACGACGGTCGTAGCGATGAGTCAGGCGGCGGTATACGGCGCGATTGGTGTAGTCATCTTAATTGCGCTGCTTATCGCGAAGGAGCTGTTAAGCGCGAGCGAGAATAAGAAGGCGATCCTTTTGGGGAGGATTACGGGTATCGCAATCTATCCGCTTCTGTTCGTATTTCTGACTATTGTCGCGGTAAAAGTAATAGAAGTGTTATGATGGAATAGGGACTATGAAGAAACTTATAATAGTGACATTTGTATTATCAGTCTTGTTCTCATCATGCTTGATTTTGAGTGTCTCCGCGAATGGCCTGGACCCGCTCGCCCGGGTCGATATTAAGCATTCCGGAGATGAGACAGACGAGAGCCTTACGGTTCTGGATCCCGCAGAAGGAAATTGGATTGAGCTGCAGGGAGGAGAAGGTGTTGCGATCCCTCCCGTAGCTCTGGTGTACAACGGGGTTAACAGTGTCACGCACGTGGAAGACGGCAGGACTATAACAGTTACGTCGACGAAAATTGTACCGTACGTGGATTACCCTGTGGCTTATCCGTTTAACAGCCATCCATTTTACCACCAAAACGATTGTGTAACAGTTGAAGTGCAAGTGCAAAGTGAGTTAGTAGTCGAAAATGGATACGAGTGTTATATTTACCTGGTGAAAACAGGACCTGCGGAGCTCATGGATGCCCTTAATGCAGGAATTCATGGTAATACAACGCCCATAAGAAATTTGTTTTCCACAGCAATTAATAAAACGATCCCAATAGAAGATACATCAATAAGTGAAACGTTCTGTGGACTTGAACCCGGTGATTATGGCGTTGCCGCGACCCTGGATCCCTATACCGCACCTGATATAACGTTGATCTCGGTAAGTGCGTTCACGATTCTCGAACATGACTCAACGCTTGATGTCCCCACAGAAGTTACAAGACCATCCGAAAGCGAAGGATCTGTAGACGGCGAATTTACTATAACGGACGGTAGTGCTAATGCCAAGTACACCTTCATCGCGGCGTTAATAAAGGATGAGCCATACACCGTGAGGCTAGAATGCGACGGCACAAAGGCAGGAACAGATCTGATGGTGAATAATGCACTGCTCGTTGATGGTTTCAAGATTGGCGGCGTGGGAGTGAACAAGGTTAATTCAAGTACTGTTTACAATTGGATAACGGGTGCCTCTACCGCTGCATCCGTAGAGAAAGGAACGAAGACCGGAAATACCTATGAGTTCGAACTGCCAGTTGGAGGCTTGCCTGACGGCGATTATTTCTTATACGTGGCGGCATGGAACGTAACCAATCCGGCACAGCGGGTCGTTGCATTCTCGCAGGAGCGGGTGAAGATAGAGACGGAACCACCGTCAACACCCTCACCAACACCACCACGAGTACCATTAGGAAGATCATATAAACCCACAATTCCCACGGACTTTATGGGCATAGTAACAACATCGCTTACCCTATGTTCGGATGATGGGAGAGCATGTGCAAGCATGCACACGGGAACCACTGCCCAGGATGCTAAGGGTCAGCCGCTCAAAGAGATCACGTTCAGTGTGCCTCCGGACCTACCGACTCCATTGCCACCGGGAGTCCTCGTTTTAGCGATTCAACTCGGTCCCGAGGGTGCCACATTCAGCCCACCCATCGAAGTGTGCATAACCTTCGATCCCGCAGAGTTGGCGGGGAAGATACCCGTGATCTACACCTACAGTGCTGCTGAGGGATGGAAGGCTCTTGAGACAACGGTCGTGGGCAACAAAGCATGTGCGAAAGTTGACCATTTCTCCATCTTCGTGCTCTTTGCCGAGAGTGTGGTGCCTACACCACCGCCGACACCAGAAGTGACACCACCCATAACGCCAACGCCCGTAGCAACGCCGACGCCACCACCGCCATTCCCCATGGTACCACTGGTCATCATCATCGCGATAGTCGCGGTCGTGATCATCGCAGCGGTCGCCTACATGATGCTGAAGACACGATAGTATACCAAGCCACCCCCACCCAGATACGATACCGATCTTTTCTCTCAGTTCTCATTCCCCGTTCGCAGGTCTCAGCCCGCATGGATAATTACGTATTTTATCAGGAGATGTCATTATTATTTCAAATATTCATCATTCTTTATGCATATATTGGCATTGATAATTACAAATGTGTGGGATATTTTTTTCATTATACCGAACGTTTAAGTAACCTGCTGGTGCATTGTGGATTGAGAAGGACGTGCCACGGGAAGCAATGCTGCGAGACATTATGGAATTTCTGGGGCTTGCAAGCCTTGTATCGTTCACCTCGGTGATTATATCCATTTCTATTCTCTCCCAGGGTGCGCTCATCTATTATTATGAGCCGAACAAGATCATCTGGATCACCGAAGTACTGCTCGGCATCTGCGGCGTTCTGGTGGGTATCGAGCGACTTAAAGATTGTTTACCGTCGTACCGCAGTAACTCAGGACTTATGCGTCAGGATGCTGGTGCTCTGGACAGGCTTGAGGGATGACCGTGCTCTGGTACCGAGCTGGTATGCTGCAGACCTCGTGAGAACGACGAAGGAACGCGCCAGCGATGTGTAGCATTCACGAATTGCTCGAGCAGAACAAAGCGTTTTTTTTGGAGGGATGGTTATTTCGGGCATTTCCCGCATTCAGATAAAAAAATTGGAAGAGAGGATAACTTTTTATAGCGAGACGCGTGATATACCAGTGAGCGATAAATAAGATCGTTGTGACCCGAGCAATGGTAGCTTTAGGGTATGGAGACCTGCGGGCGCACTTCAAGAAAGGATTACGGAACGGTAATTGGAGGTGGCTAAGCCGAGATGAGAAGGCGCTCTATCGTGCAGCTCTGGCATATACCAAGCCAGTGCCTGTGCCGAGGCAAAGGAAGCTTGGTGAGATTGTGAACAGAATGGTGGTGGATAAATTGCTGGCACTGATAGAAAAGCTGCTGGAGACGCGTGTGACGCGGGTTTTGAAGCGAGGTTATGCGAAAGCGCGTGAGCTGTTAGAACATGGTGATGAGCGCGGTGTGTTTGTCTGGGCACCTTCATTGCGGTCCTGGCTGAGAGACCGGGATTATATCTTCTGGCTGGGTACCGTGCAAGTTTGAGCGCACCATGAGCGCAGAGAGAACCGAGGTGGTCATGAAATTTGACCCTTCGCAGCTCACCCGGAACGTGAAGAAGACGATTGCCGGGATACCCGCGTATAACAAAGAGCAGACGATCGGGAGCCTCATCCATGGTGCGGAGGAGTATGTCGATGAGGTGATCGTCGTGGACGATGGCAGTACTGACCGAACGTCAACGTTTGCACTGCGAACGAATGCAACAGTCATCAGACATGAAAAGAACCTGGGTAAGGCTGCAGCAGTTCAAGTGCTGATCAATGAAGCGCTCAAGATGGATGCGGATGTGCTCGTGCTGTTGGATGCGGACTTCCAGCACGACCCGGATGAAATACCCATGCTCATAAACCCGATTCGGGCAGAGGGCTATGACTTGGTGCTCGGCTCACGGAAGTTAAAGGAGGCAAAAAAGGAGCGTTCGGGTAAAGCCCCCTTTTATCGCCCCTGGGGTCAGTATGTATTGACCGTGGGTTCACATCTGCTTTCTCGAGCGAAGTTTAGCGATCCTGAATGCGGGTTCAGGGCGCTTTCGAGAAAGGCGATGGAGGCGATGAAATTTGAGAAGAGCGGTTTTTTTGTCGAGAGCGAGATGATCTATTTAGCCGTGAAGAAGGGCTTGAAGGTGATTGAAGTACCGATTACCGAGATTTATACCGAGGGTGGCTCGACGCTCAGCCCGCTCAAGCACGGGTTTGGCAATTTAGGGCAGGTGATTATTTATATATCGGAGAAGCGGCCGTTGCTCTTCTTCGGCGTTTCTGGCGCTCTGCTCGCGGTACTAGGCGCGATAATGGGTGTACGGGTATTGTATATCGCGTATTTTACCGAACGAGGCGGGGTTGCGCTCGGGTCTGCGCTCGTCGCGGTACTATTTCTCGTTATCGGTGTTTTTATTGTGCTTACCGGCTTGATCCTCAATTCGCTGACGAGGTTTGTCGTGAGTGCGATCGCCGAGGAGAAGAAACGAGAAGCACAGATGAGTGAGCATGTCCTGAGTAATGGACGTGAAAGAGCGTTGATCAGAGAGATAAAAGAGATAATGAAGCGGTATAAGGAAGACTGAGCACAATTACAGCATTATTCGGATACTATGGATCGCGTCTTCTTCGAGCAATTGGAATTACCAGAGGCGAGGTACAATCTGGATGTGGGTTCGGGCACACACGGGGAACAGAGAGGCAAAATACAACCGGGGTAGGAGATCTTACAAGAGGAGAAGCCCGATGTTAGCGATTTAAGACATAATCCCAAGGTCGCGCCGGAAGAAGGAATTAAACGAACGATGGAATTGATGAAAGATATGATATATATCTCAAGGAGCGATAGTAGATATAAAAAAGGAAAGATGGAGACGGTACTAAAAGTCAAGGTGGATGAGTTTTTAGCTCATAAGATAGAAAATCTAATCAAGCCAAGCGAGGCGCATTCAAGGGGAGATCGAGGAATTGATCGAGGAGTTAGAGCTTATAAGTGATGAGGAATTGATAAAAGATAGAGAAGAAAGCAAGAGGGATTTCAAGGAAGGGCGATATTATACGCTCAAAACAGAGGAAGAGATAGAGCTGTTCTTCAGCGATTTAACAGAAGAATGACTCAACTGGAAAATGGTAGAGATAATTTTAGATAGGATGAAAAAGGAGAAGAGTATTAAACTATCAAATCACGCCCAGAACAAGATTAAGGTGTTGAAGGACCTGGGATTTGAAGTAAAGGAGGAAGAGGTGGTCGATGCGGTTAAGAATGCCGAATCTACAGTTGAAGGTAAGAAAGGTAGAAAAGTAGCTCAAAAATCAATTTCACGGCACCATATGCTCAGGGTTATATTTGAAGAGGGAAACAAAGAAATTGTAGTAATCACGTTGTATCCTACAAGGAGGGAAAGGTATGAAGATTAGTTATGATCGGGATGTAGATATCCTGATGATTCAAGTGGGGGACGAGAAGATAGAATACGCCGAGGAGATGGATGGTATAATAATCCATTTCACCAAAGACGACAGACCTATTTTGATAGAGATATTAGATGCCAGCGATTTTATAACCTCACTCAATAAAGTGGCGATTTCGTCTAAAAAGCCCGAGATGGTCGAGATACTATGAAACGTGCTCGGGTATATGCGATAGATCATAAGGGGCCACGCTGAAACGCGAGTACGAAAGGGGGACAAGAAGTAGAGCATCCTCGCCAGAGGGGATTTTACCGGCTAAAAGAACACGCAAGCTTTTATATCAGACATCTTAAATAAAGAAATGGTGTTGGATGGGAAATGGAAGTAGAAGACAAGAATATGATTAGAATAATACTGGAAGATGGGATAAGGAGATTAACGGTAAGACGTAACAAATTGGGGATGATATGAATGGCTCTATCCTTGGATAGGGAGCTTGAGAAGATAAAGAAT
>RXIE01000172.1 GCA_004212135.1 Candidatus Methanophagales archaeon ANME-1-THS
TTTTTGATCGCTGAACGACAAAGATCGCGCGCGGCGATATAACAAACTTCACACCTTCCTTCCCGACGCTCGCCCCGGATACCACATCCCCCGACCCGGTGAACAATATTCGCGTGACGATCCACGGTATGAGCGCTTTTTCGACCTGACTCCAATCGGTGCATGCTGCCCGTGTAGTGAGTATATTCCCATGCGTGGCATAGGTATTGGTCTTTATTGTCCTCCCCTTACCTTTCCACGCACCTGTTCCCGTGGTGGTGAAGAAATTGGCCACGTTATTCTTGTGGACGATTACTTTCTTCTTTACTGCTACACTCGCCTCCTTCGAGCCCACAAATGCGTAGATCTCAGATGCTTTATCGTACGCCACCGCATCGAACGGGTTGTTGTAAGAGGGTGTCGCGATTTCAAGGTGGCCCATGTCATTATAAATTCGAGAGCCGTTATCACCGTACGAAGAGGCTATCTTCGATTCGTGCTGTTCTTGTGATACTTCGGTAATAAGGTCCCACTGCACCTCGCGCGAAAGACCCCGCCGCTTCAGGCCTTGAATCGCCGCGTTCACGAGCACGGAAGGATGTATACTTGCTCTCGAACTCACTGGATATTCCTGCTCTATTCCTCTTATCTTATCTTGCGTCCCTACCCCTGGCACTTATTTATCTCTCCACTTCATCCTCGCGGGTTCTCAAATCACTGCTGAATCTTCCTACTCGTCCTTTTCCTTATTCTCTTCTCTGCTGATCTCTTCTACTTTCCGGTCTATTGTCTCTTCATTCCAGCCATCCAGTTCATCAAACCGGAAGGTTTTACTGTTCGAATACAACAAATAGTCTAAGTAGGGGTTTCTCACAATTCGATTTCGTATCTCTCTGCTGATCTCCTCCTCCCAACCCCGTATGTCCTCCTCCTCGGCGAGCAGACGAACAAGGACCTGTCGTGCTCCTTCTCCCCGCCCACGTTCACGGAAGAATACGACGACCGCACTGGGCATTCGCGCCAGCTCCGGATACCGCTCAAAGAGCCTCGCATATTCCTCATTGCTCGGCCTGCTCACATCGATCTTCACATTGGGCTCCTTGTTGATTGTGATCTTATTCCAGCTGAGCACCGCATTTTCAAATTGAGCTGCAAGCCGTACCCTGAGCTCGGCTCGTGAATTCTTCGGCGGAAAGAGTAGTGCCTCGCCTACATCCTCTTCGGTGAGCAGTCGCTCCACCCCCATCTTATCAGCAATGGACTCGTATAGGTCGTAATCACAGAGATTGGTAAAGTCAAATGAGGCTGCTATCTTCTTCTCCAGATGCTCATCCATCAGATACATGCTCCGATAATCAAACTTCCCCTTTGGCATATACTTGTATTCGAAATCCGCGATTCCGTGCTTTATCACCCATAGCTTCATGATCCATTCGATGCGCCGGAAGAGGTAAGGGTCTTCAAGTAATCCCTGATCAAACTTCGCGCTGACTCGCTTAAAGGTATCAAGCGCATAGTTGTCCCAGTAAGAGACCTCCCGCTCCTCAAATAACTCCTCGATCGCCTCAAGATATTGACTCGTGAGATAATCGAGCGCGGATTCAGTCCTCCCATTCATCAACTTGATGCGCCAATCTCCCTCGGTGTTCTCTGAGATATCTTTAAAGGTCTGCAACGGATTCCAGATATCCTCGACGTGCGTGATCTTTCCCGATTCGATCGCATCGATTACATATGAGGTAATCGCATTGTTAAGCAGCCGTGCAACCTCAGAACGAACACCTTCGCCCGAGGTAACATGCACGCGATACGTGTCTTTCGTGCTCAATGGTTCGTCCCTCGTGGATAAAATCGGCCATTGAGAGGGTGATTCAGTAAGGAGCCGCCTGGAAACCATTGCCTTCGGCGAGATCACATACTTAATCCCATCTTTATCCGCCACATAGCCACCCGCGCCGAAAAATATCTTACGAAGAATCAAAAAGGGGATGAGCAGATTCTCTTTACCGACAAAATTCTTCCGTTCCACGATATATGATTCATGCGTGCCCCGGCTATACCGCTTATCAATCTCCACGTTTGCTTTCCAGCACTGGATATAGGCGAAATTACTCCCCCTCTTCCTCAATTTCTCACGATACCGTTCGTTCGCCTTCTCGACCCCTAACTGCATATACAGCTCGGCTGCCTTGTCATACTTGAGCACCTCAAAGGCATTCCGGCATTCCGGGGTCGCGATCTCCAGGTGTCCACCCGTGCAGATATAGATCCGAGAACCGTTTCGCAAAAAGCCATCGTTCCTCCGGTGCATCTTCGAGCAGATCGCACTCGCACCATCAAAGAAGGTATAATGCTCGAGCGCGTGAATGACCTCATCCACATGATAAAATCGCGCGTATCGATACAAGCCCGGTGATTCTGAACTTATCCCTACCCTGAATTCATGCTCGAGGCCCTGCCATCTGTTCAAATCCACCCGTTCCATTTTTCTACCGTTAATCTTCTCTTTCGCAACGCTTTCTTTTGAAAAAGGAGGGTTTTTTAGTAATGCATGCCCGTCTCTTCGTCTGGCATCTCTTCATAGCCCGATGCGAGCATCTCCTCAGCCCTCCGCTGCACAAACTTATCAAACCCCTCCTTCAAGTGCCTCAGGGTCACACCGATCTCCTCCACCTGCTTGTATCGCTTGAGCAAATCATCGGCTCTATGGCTCGCATCCAGGATCTCCGCAATGCCTTCCTTGTCCCACATCTTCTTCAACTCTTCGTTGCTGATCGCACCCGTTCGCAACATCAGCATGGTGCGCTCCTCTAATGCCTTGTCCCGTGCATAGCCAAATATCTGCGCGATGAACCGCCCGGTGATTGTATCCTCTCGCTTTATCCGTCCTATTTCAGTCTCGACGTACTGATCACTGTACAGGTAATTGACAATCTCACTCACGAGATAGTTCCTCGCCTCTTCTTCACCCGCTTTCTCTTGCAGCAGGTAGGAGTCGAGGGGGATCTTTTTAGCATAAATGGAGGCGATAGAATACGCCGCTTCTCGATCCGGCTTGGGGACCTCTATGATCTTGTCAAATCGCGACCTGAACGCGGAATCAATGAGGTGTAACCGGTTGGTGGCACCGATCACGGTGAGGTGAGGATGCAGGGCATAAAACCCATCGAGGATATCCAGCAGTTGTCCCGTGACTCGTTCAGGAGCACCCGAAGAGCCGGTATACATGCCTCGTTCTTGCGCTAATGCATCAATCTCGTCAAAAAAGATGACCCCATAGTCGTTCTCCCCTTCCTCTAATTTATCATTTGAAGCCTTGAAGACCATCCGCACATTCTTCTCTGACTCGCCAAGCCACATGCTGAAGAGCTCTCCCGCACCGACCTTCACAAACTCACAATTGGGCAGTGCTGAGGCTAATGCCTTCGCGCACATCGTCTTGCCGCATCCCGGCGGTCCGTACATCAGTATTCTGCGTGAACACTCCCCGAATCGCGAATAATCCTCAGGATTGATCATGGGCAGAATAATACTCTTAATTAATTCCTGTTTTACCTCTCTCAAGCCCCCAATATCATTGAAGCTCACACCGGGGCTCTTCGTGACCTCATAGCGTGAATATTCCTTTGCTTTATAACACTTCAGGATATCAAAAGTACCGGGAAGGAGCCCAACCTTCATCCCCTCTCGTACTGTCCGCTCCTCGTTCTCTTTGAGCCGCTTATAGAACCTGCCGCGTCCCTTTCCCGTGGATATCTCCGCGATCCACCCTCCTTCCGCATCTTCTTTTCTCAGCTCTTCCACCTCGCCAACCTCTAAATCCACAATCCGGTCATAGACCTTCGTGATGCCCATGGTAAACCCACTGGGATTGCTCCTATCCGGGATGCGGCCTACGAAGACATATTTCCCCTCGTGCAGCGCCGCTACCTCTGCTTCGGTCAGTGTCCCATAGGGAAGAGCCTTTAAAGCACCATTCAAATTCACAATCGCACTATCCTCAAGCTTCTCAACCACGAACCCGCAATCTAAAGGTGGGGATCTTGACTTTGAAACCAGCTTCTCTAAATCCTCTTTATATGCTTCGGTCTCCTCGTATTTCCTTCTCAATCTCCGATACTCGCTCTCTAACCGCTCGTACTCGTAGCGCGGAATATAATCCTCTCCTTCCATTCTTATCCCCTTTACTATACCGTAGCACGTGATTTTATAAAAATCCAATGCCCGGGCTGTACTTTTATATATATTAGCCTCGCAATATATAGATGCATAAAGAGGGACCGAACATGAGGATAGAGCGGAGGAAAGTACAATTGACGGGTGGTTCGACGTTAACGATCTCACTTCCGATAAAATGGGCGCGAGAGGTGGGTGTAAAACAAGGAGATGAACTCTCGTTAATTCAGCAAAGTGATGAAGCGCTCCTCATGAGGCCGGTGAGGGTGAAGAAAGAGGAGTTAAAAAGCGCTGAATTTGTTCTCTCTGAAAAGGAGAGCATTGAAGACAGCTTCAGGTATCTTATCGCGCATTATCTCGTGGGCTATGATGTTATCCGGCTGTTATCCCCCGCGGGTTTTGGTGCTGAGAAAAGAAAATGGATCAAAGAAGAGGTGAGAAAGCGACTGATCGGCATGGAGGTGGTTGGAGAATCCTCAAAGGAGATGGTGCTCAAAAGTTTCTTGAAATATGAGGACTTTACGCTCCAGGATGCGTTACGGAGCATGTCGAAGATCATCCTCTCCATGCAGGAAGACGCGATTGCTGCGCTCGATGCAGGCGACCGGAACCTCGCCACGGATGTTATAGAACGGGATAACGAGGTCGATCGATTTTATTTGCTCATTGTTCGGCAGCTTAAAGCCGCAATGCGTGATCCGGAGCTTGCAAAGAAGATAGGGGTGGGCAGACATCGCGATAGTCTGGGATACCGCATCATCGTGAAGAACATGGAGCGGATAGGTGACCATTTAGAGAACATCGCGAAGAATGCGACGGCAATTACGCCCTCAATAAGGATCACTGGTCTCAAAGAGCTCGGCGGTACGGCGAAAAATCTCTTCACGAAGACCCTGGCTTCACTCTCAAGCATGAACATAGAGAAGGCGAATGAAGCAATACGGGACGCGAATATGCTCATTGACACGGTTAAGGACCTGAATGAGCGCATTTTAGCAGAAGACTGGATTGTTACTGACAAGATACACGCGCTCTCTATCTTCGAGAGCCTGGGCAAAATCGCGAAATATTGCGAGGATATCGCCGAGGTGACGATCAACATGGGGATAGAGGTTCCGGGGGAAGAATATAGATCTGATTCGTGAGCTGCGAACGACCGCGTTGCAGCCACACCACACACCATGCCGAGAACCGCAGGTAAGGCTTTCGACCTTCCGTTGAGCTAGTCCTCTGAAAGCATGCTCCTTCTTATCGGTGCTCGAGCTCGATAAAATTTAACTTAGCAGAACGCTCTCTTCTTTTCTATGCACTGGACATACGCAAAGGCGGGCGTGGATATAACAAAGGAGACCGGGATGATCAAAGCATTATCAGCCGAGCTCCGGAGAAAGAAGGACTTAAAAGGTTTCGCCGGGCTCTTTGAAGTACCGTTTGATACCGACCATCTCCTCGCGATTTCCACCGATGGCGTGGGCACGAAGATACTCATTGCCGCCCGGCTCAATAAATGGGATACGATCGGCATAGACTGCATCGCCATGAATGTCAACGATCTGTACTGCGTGGGTGCGACACCTCTCGCTTTCGTCGATTATCTCGCAGTGCAAAAGCCCGACGAGCGAATCGCTGCGGAGATCGGTAAAGGATTGGAAGAAGGCGCGAAGGTTGCGGATATTTATATTGTAAGCGGTGAAACCGCGATACTACCGGACCTGGTGAATGGTTTAGACCTTTCGGGAACCTGTGTGGGCTATGTGCGAAAAGACAGGGTGATAAGAGGCGAAGATATCGAAGTGGGCGACCTCGTGCTGGGACTGAAAAGTTCTGGAGTACACAGCAATGGATTGACCCTGGCGCGGAAAGTGATCGAGGGAGCGGGCTTGGACTATTCTGAACCGTTCCCACCTGACCCTGCGAGAAGTATCGGCGAGGAGTTACTCACCCCAACACGGATCTATACCGGGGTATTAGAGCTCTTGAACCACTGTGAAGTACACGGTCTGGCGCATATAACCGGCAGCGGGTTATTAAAACTGAGAAGAATCACGGACCTCGGCTTCGAGATCTCTGATCCACTGGAGCCGCAGGAGATCTTTGTGTTCCTCCAGGAACTCGGTAACATCGCGCCTGAAGAGCTGTATAAGACCTTCAATATGGGAATGGGTTTTGCGGTTGTGATCCCGCGCAGCGAGGAGCGTGAAGCACGCAGGATAACCGGAGGTCAGATTGTAGGCGAAGTCGTGGAGGAGGGGAGAGGGATAACGGTGGGTGAGGTGAAGGTCGCATAGGACCGGTACACCCGGGCCATTCTTAAAATGCTAATAAATTTGCCATAGCAATAAATTCAGAAAAGTTTTTATAGTATAAAATTCTCTATATAATTGCCCGTGCCAGAGGCACTCAAACCTACGTCAATCCAAAAGTTCACTGTTCGTCCTTCTCAAATTGACGGTGGCTGCACCGTCACGGTCGCTCGATCTCTATAAAGGTTGATACTCGTTCTTCCCACATCGGCAGCGATCGCCGTACGCCCTGTAGTCGCTGTACGATCTGTTCTGACTACATGAATCTCCTGCCCTTGATCGGCGATTCTGGCATGGGCGTTATTTTTTGCGTATTTTATTATTTTATGCGATACCTCATTTTCTCCAGGATGATCCTCTCTCAGGTATTTTTGAGCGGAATGGTTCGTGTGGCTTTCTTAGAACAGTTCGAGCATATCTGAAGTTTTGTGGAGCGACAGCGGAGCAAATTTAGGCAGGGCGGAGAGGTCATATAGCCAGATACGCTCTGTAAAGTACGTGCTATAGCACCGAGCAATTCCAAAAATTGTGAAGAGTTCGGCTTGGGTGTTTATAAATATTTAGCGAATTCATATGGATCGACCTTTGCCAATTTTAGCACCCCTTTCAGCGTGCCTATTTTTAACTCTCTGTGCATGGGTATCACAGTACCAACCTTTCCCTCTGGTGTCATTTTTGAGAGTCTAACATGGCTTCCAGAGCGCCCACTTATTTCGAATCCAAATTTGTTGCAAAGAATCTTAACAGCAGTTTCCCCGGAGACTTTCCTAAGCCTTGCCAATGGAAGCCACCTCAAAAGTAGTTATAATAGATTTTCTCGTCTCTTCCAGTGGGAACTCTTCTAAATACAGCTCAGTGGCTTCTTTGAGATTATTTATGGCCTCTTCTAATGTCCTCCCTTGACTAACTGTTCCCACTTCCGGACATTCGGCCACATACATATCCTCCTCCTTATGCAACACAGCCGTAAATGTCTGCATCTTATTATCACCTGTTTATATAAAAGTGGTATTTCTATTACTTAAATTATCCACATCGATACACCAAGCGCCCAAGCCGAATTACCGATAACGTTTCCGAGCGTATCTGAAGTTCCCCTTCGGGGAATTTGGACGGAGTGCCGAAGGCACGAAGCCAGATACGCTCTGACAGGCGACGCGTCAATCATCTTTCCGTTTTCCTGTGTATCCCAAATATGACTCTGAAAATTCGTCTAAACTCATTTCCAAGTCTTCTCTGATTATCTTACGAAGAAGCCCTTTGGGTATATCCTTGTTTCCATGTACAGGAACGGTGGTTAACCTCCCGTCTTCTGCTCTCAACCTTACATGAGAACCTTTTGTTCTTATAACCCTGAAGCCCATCGATTCCAAAAACTTTACGAGTTCCCTCCCTTTGATTACGGGAAGTTTAGACATTCTGAGCTACTTCCAGTTCTCTAAATCCTACAAACTTATTAAGCTCCTCGACCTTTGTCTCCTCAAGGCACATCTCTATGACTTCCCTTATATTCTCCAGTGCCTCATCGATGGTTTCACCATATGAGTGACAACTCCTGAACAGTGGGCAACTTACAATGTAATACCCGTCCTCATCCATCTCAATAATTATGGGTAGATGTAATTTTTCCATTTCTGATACCTCCAATTTTCATATACAAGACCAATATATTAAAGTCATGTCGCCTAACGATTCCGGTGTATGGAAAGTGCGAGGCGAAGCCAAGCATTTTGGTGATCGTGAGCGAACTGCCTACAGCCTGTTATATGAAAGCGAATGCGATTGAGCGTGTCGGCAAGTCAGCTCTCCACAATGTCTTTGCATATGGTATTGAAATCCTCCTCAGTGATACCTATTATAGAAACCTGGAGATATTGGTTCCATGTTCTCCCTTTGTCTGCAATGAATACAATGTCATCTAATAGATTGGGTCTATTCCATTGGGCTTTATTTCCTATTTTTTCAGTAGAAAAGTAAATCGGATTTGGCTTTTTACTTTCGTGGATTATTTTGAATCTAATTCTATAAGGAAAAAGGAATTTGTTACGTCCCTTGGTCCAGCCGATGTCCTCTTCACTATAAAAATACACTTCAACAAATTCAACAACCGCGACGAACTTTTACCATGATTGTAAACCACAGCTCTGTCGCCAGCTTTCAAAAATTTCTCTAACGTTACATAATATCGAGCGTCCATTCCTCAGACACTATTTCGCTTGCATATTTCCCAATTTTCGGTCGAAGTTGAAATGCACCAATATCTCATATATTTTTTCACCGTGATATATCTGAAGTCCATCGTATATACCTACCTCTGGATGCAGATGCACCCCCTAAACATCAAAACATCCTCCACTCATCTTTTTACCTCGCTTCCCCCTATTTCAACTTCTTCATCATCTTACCGAGCGGCATCCCTTTCAGCATCGGCATTTTCAGGCGTCCCGAACCCAGACTTTTAACCATCTTCTGCATCATCCGATGGTACTTGAGCAACCCGTTCACCTCTGCCGTCGTCGTGCCAGAACCCCGCGCGATTCGTTTGAGCCTCGAACCGCCGATGATCTTCGGCTCGTTCAGCTCCTCCTCGGTCATTGAATCCATCATCACCTTGAATTTCTTCAATTTATCCTCGGTCAGTTGATACATCTGTTCATCGAGATCAATGCCCATACCGCCTAACGGCAGCATCTGTATCAACTTTTTAAAGGGGCCCACCTTCTTCAACGCCTCCAACTGCTTGTACAAATCCTTTAACGTGAACTTCCCCTTCAAGAGGTCGAGATCAACATCCTCCTCCGTCAGGCTCTCTTGCGCCATCTCGATTAAGGATTTTATATCGCCCATCCCGAGCAGCCGGGAGATGAAACTGTTAGATTCAAATTTCTCGAAATCATCCACCTTCTCCCCAATCCCAATGAATGCAACGCCTGACTTCGTCTCAGCGACTGCGGATAGCGCACCGCCTCCTTTGGCAGTTCCGTCCATCTTGGTGATAATAATGCCGGTGATGCCGATTGCGTCATCAAACGCCCTCGCCTGCACCGATGCCTGCTGCCCTATGCTCGCATCAAGAACGAGGAACCGCTGTTCGGGCTTTATCAGCTCTTCGATCTCCCTTATCTCATCGATCATGGCTTCCTCCAGAGCGTGCCGCCCTGCCGTATCGATGATCTTCACATCATACCTCTCGAACCCTCTTACTCCTGCCTTTACGATGTCGATCACACGCTTCCCTGCTGGTAGATCGCCACCATCATAAAAGGGGACGCCGATCTTATCACACAACTGGCGGAGCTGATCAGATGCTGCCGGTCTATACACATCGGCACTGATAACCGCAGGCTTCAAGCCCTTCTTTTGAACGTAGCGCGCAAGTTTCGCACACGATGAGGTCTTTCCTGAGCCGTGCAACCCGACCATCATGATCTTCTGTGGCGCTAATGGAACTTCCACACCCTTCCCGATAATGTTCACCAGCTCCTCATAGACCACCTTGATCACATGTTCGCGCGGGTTCAAGACCAGCTTCTCCTTTAAACTCCGTTCTCGTATGCGATCCGAGATCTCCTTCACCAGTGAGATCTTGACATCTGCCTGTATCAGTGCCCGCTGGATGTCGCGCACGAGCTCGTCAACCATCTGCCTGTCTATCCGGTTCGCCATCGCGATCTTCCGAATCGTTTCTTTCAGCGAGCTACTTAACTTCTCTAACATGTCATATGCTCCTCAATTTCCCTGCACGCGAATGAACTCATGGTTTAATTTTAGTCCGAGGTTGGTTAAGCCGTGTAGGTGATCGAACGGGTTGTAGCCCTCGAAAAGAAATACCATGTGACAAGGATAAAAAGGTTTCTCGTGACCGTCTGGCATGGCACCTGCCCTGAAGGGATTAGAACAGGTTACTAGAAGCTCATTGCCGTACGTGGATCCCCTTTTTCCCCAAATAAGCCTTTACTTCAGCAACGGTATACCTGCCGTAATGGAAGATACTCGCCGCGAGGCATGCATCCGCACCATTCACAAACGCCTCATACATATGCTCGACATCCCCCGCACCACCAGAGGCAATCACCGGGATGTCCACCGCTTCAGCAAGTGCTCTGGTGATCGGAATATCATAGCCTGCAGTGGTACCATCCCTGTCTTTTGAGGTCAGCAGGATTTCAGCAGCACCGAGCGCCTCCACCTGTTTCGCCCATTGTATCGCATCAATTCCCACTGGTTGGCGTCCGCCATAAATGACCACTTCGTACCAGGCCATTCGACCGTCCTCCAGGCGCACTGGCATTCGTTCTGTTCTCTCCATAGCCTGATCTATCGTTTCTAATCTTCGTTTGCAATCTATAGCAACCACGATGCGATCAGTGCCAAATCGTTCCGCGGCTTCTTTTATGAGCCCGGGATTCTTCACACCAGCGGTATTTACCCCTACCTTATCAGCGCCGGCTTCAAAGACTCGTTCAAAATCCTCAATGCTCTTTATCCCGCCACCCACACTGAGCGGGATGGAGATCTGCTCTGCTATCTGCTCCACAACCGAGGTCATGGTTTCCCTTCGCTCGTAGGACGCAGAAATATCGAGAAAAACGAGCTCGTCAGCGCCCTGCGCATCGTATCGCTTCGCGAGTTCCACCGGATCGCCCGCATATTTGAGATTCTCAAATTCGATCCCCTTAACCACCACTGCCCGCCCCTGCTCATCGAGCGTGGTATCCAGGCAGGGAATGATTCGCTTTATCATCTCCATCACACCTCGTTCATCTCTGGGTACTGCAATACAAGTAGTTATAGTTAATGCGTGGGTCGGTAAAGAATATTCAAGCGAACTCTATTCGAGGCAACCTGGCTAACCAGTAACGCTGCCCCTGCGGGTTTTTGGTAGGCATTTAAAAAGATCATCACCTATAGCAAAACAATTTTTATACCAAAACCTTTATTTATAAGAACAGAATAACGCTTTAAGCGAAGTATTAAAAGGGAATAAGAGACGTTTGGTGCCGGTATAATGGGAAGGAGAAGTAAGGTGCAACGTAAGAGAGGTAAAAAATGAAGACAAAGCTGGAAATGCTCGTGCTTGTGGTTGCTTTATTCAGCTCTTATTCGTTCGTTACCCTGAACGCAACTGGACTTACTGAACCTAAACCGGTAGCAATGACCATAGAGCAAATTGATATCTTACTAAAAGAAGGTTGGACACTCGATGATTGGACTGGTTCGTATAGTGAGAATCTTATTACCACTCCCGCCGAGACCTATTTTTACATTGAGGGTGATGATGTGAAATGTAGACTCACCAAGAATGATAACAGCGTGTATGTTTATCCGGTTGGATTACGTGTTGATGCAGATATTGTTAAAGATGATTTGAAGATTCCGCCATCTGGTCGTGGGGTCGTAAATGAGAGTGGAGCATATAGCATATCCCTGTCTGCCCCGAGTGAGGTTGGCTATTATAAAATAACGGTGTACAGCACGCACTACAAACTGATATCGTATACACGAACCTTACGAGTTGAGCCTCCTCCTGATTCTGACGGTGATGGATGGACTGATGTTCAGGAGAGGAGAGCGGGGACTGATCCCTACAACGTCGATACCGATGGCGATGGTGCCTGGGACCCGAACGACCCGAATCCAATCCTCGCTCCTACACCCACTCCGGTACCTGACACAGACGGTGATGGATGGACTGATGTTCAGGAGAGGAGAGCCGGAACAGATCCCTACCGTGTTGATACTGATGGCGATGGTATCTGGGACCCTATAGATGCTGATCCGCTGGGGGCACCGCCTATTCTTACCTCACGAGAGCTCTTTGCGGAGCGCGCAGTCCGTTACAGTTATAAATGGATAGCCTTACCCTATTTTTTTGGAGTGGTGTTGCTTTTGGTTCTCATTAGACGCTCAAACTTTGGGATCACGCCCATTTCCACGCTCTGGAGGGTGATATTGGGTAGTCACGCGATTAACTTGCCCGAATTCTATAAGAATGTCATCCACATTTTCACCGCATTGCTGGCATTTATGTTACCGCTTACGATTTTTGTAGTGACCAGAGAATCACCGATTGGCTCAGAATTGGGGCGACTATTTATTGCATGGATGATATTGTTGTATATTATTGCCTTTTTAGCCTTAATAGCCGCGATACGCGGCTTAGTGAGTACCCCACCCGGTGAACGAGGTGACAGCGCGGAAAGTAAAGAGGCTCATACAACCTTTTATTTAGCCCTGAGCTTTCTTATAGGTTTGGTACTAGTACTGTTTATATTCGCCGTGATCTACCTCTGGGGACTCCTTTTTCAGATGTTCCTCACATTTTTCCTCTTAATAGTCCTGATCACCGTACTCTATGTGAGAAGGGTGGGACGCCAAAAAGGCAAGTCTTGGGAAGGGGATGTGAAAGAAGCAGTGAGAAAGGAGTTCTTTTGAGAGTATAAACGTATCCACTCGTGGTTTTATTCTTGCTCTGAATACGAGTATTTTTCCTGCTCGAAACGTTCCTTCGTTGAATTATCGTGTGAACGTACCTCGGAACTACAAACTGAAAGAAGCGTTAACATGGGGATGAAAACAACGACCTGCGTGAGAGAGGCTTTGCTGTATGAGCCAGAAGGGCAGAAGGTGCGATGCAAGACCTGTGAACGGTTCTGCGAGATTGCAGTCGGCACGCTGGGGTTCTGTAAAACGCGAATGAATAGAGATGGGAAACTCTATACCCTTGAATACGGCGATATCTCCTCGCTGAGTGCCAATCCGATAGAAAAGAAACCGTTCTTCCATTTCTTCCCGGGAAGTAAAGCATTAACGGCTGGGAGCTACGGCTGTAATTTCTCCTGCCCCTGGTGCCAGAACTGGGATATCAGCAAATCTGCTCCTTCACGTGATTTGTTCGATCAAACGTTTCCCCACAGAGTGTGTAATTACATCTCGCCCGAGAGATTCGTTCGACTGGTCAAGGAAAGGGGATGCCAGGGAACTTCGATATCATTCAACGAGCCCACACTGCTCCTTGAATACTCACTCGATGTCTTTGCACTCGCCAGGAAGCAGGGCTACTACAATACCTTCGTGACCAATGGCTATATGAGTGCGGACGCGCTCAACGTGCTGGTGGAGTGCGGATTGGATGCGATGAATGTGGATGTAAAAGGCTGCAAGGATGCGGTGCTGCACTATTGTGGCGCAGATATCGAGAAGGTATGGCGGAATATCAGAGAGGCGAAGCACAGGGGGGTTCATATCGAGATCACCACGCTCGTTATACCCGGGGTGAATGATACCGCAGACTGCTTGAGAAGCATCGCGTCGAGGATCAGGAAAGAGACGGGTGAGAAGACACCCTGGCATCTAACGCAGTACTATCCTGCTTACCGGTCGCTCGAACTCGGCCTTTACCGGGGAAGGACACCGGTTGAGACCCTGGAACGGGCCTGGAGGCTAGGAAAAGAAGAAGGGTTGCAGTACGTGTACCTCGGAAATGTCCCGGGTCACCCCTATGAAAATACCTATTGCCCGGATTGCGGTGAACTGATCATTGAACGTTATGGATTTACCGTAACGAGTTATCGCCTTACCGGAGCGCATACCTGTCCCGCTTGTGGGGCGGCTATCCTGGTGAGATCATAACGAATTTTCAGATATTGGTCATTTTACTAGTAATGATCTGGAAGCGGATAGCAACAAATCGTAATTCTTTTAATACCACTCACCGCTACTATGAAAGTATGCCCTATTCGTTCACCTACGATTTGACCAAACTTCCCCGCGAATTCTTCAAAGATCTGGCGAAGCTGGTGGACAAACGAAACCTGCACAGGAAGCTCAGCGGGTTCCTTGAGCTCAGCGTGCGAAAATTTGGCGTGGATAAACTGCTCGGGATACAGTTAGAAGACGCGATTTCGATCGTCGAGGACCTGGTGGATCTCCAAATTAAAAACCTGGTACACGAGGAGGATTACAAAAAAGCGAAGGTGAAAATACTCTTCGTGCCACATTGCTGCAGGAAATACATGGATTGGCGTTGTAAAGCGGAATTTGACCCTGATTTGTCTTCTTTCTTCTGTAACCACTGCTCACCCGATTGTTTCGCGAACCACGCGACCGAGCTTGCCGAAGCGAGCGGCTACACCGTATTCATTCTGCCGGGCGGTTCATGTATCAAGAAGATCTTTGAACTCATCAAGTGCGATGCGGTTTCAGGAATCGCATGCCCTGAGGAGATAAAATTAGGAATAAGCGTTGCAGAATCGCAAGGATTGGCCGTTAGAGGGATTCCATTAACCAAAAACGGGTGTGCAGTGGTTACATTTAATCTTGAGAGTCTCAAGGAAGCTTTAACGTAAACGAGCAGCTTTATGCTAAACGGATCTGTCGGATCTCGTTTCTCCTCCCCGGTGACGCACCGCTTCTCCTTTTATGACCCGGGGCTCTTGCCTCCTGCACCGGTTAAATGAGCTCCAATTCGGTTAATTTATCGAGTAATACCTTTACTGACCTTTCACAATCCTCCATGGTCTTTCCACCGGTGATCACCAGCCTGCCAGAGCTGAAGATCAAGATTGCGCTCTTCGGATCGTTGATTCGGTACACCAATCCCGGAAAGACCTCAGGCTCGTACTCCATGCCCTCGAGTTCCAATCCAACCACGATAGCCCCGAGGTTGAGTTCTTTTCCTATATTAGCAGAAGCGACGATATTCTGCACTTTAAACTCAGGATGCTCTTCCACTTTGATCCCGATATTTCTGAGGTCAGCAGCAAGCTTGTCGATGACCTCACGAACACCCTCCTCAGTCTTCGATCCCGTGCAGACCACTTTTCCAGACCGAAAGATAAGAAAAGCGGATTTCGGATCCTTTGTCCGGTAGACCAGACCAGGGAATTTTTTCTTGGTGAACATCGCATCTTCCAACTTCGATTCGATATATTCGAGATCTAAACTATCAGCGATCCGTGCATTCGCTACCACATTTTCTATCTTTATATCTACCTTTACCATCTCCCTCCTTGCCTCCAATTTATAATATCGCGTACCCTATACTATGGTTGTGGTATAAAAAGAAAGATATATAAGATATCTTATTAAAAGTGCTGGTAAGAGCGGATGAGGAGTCTGTGTACCGTATGAAGAAGAGAATAAAAAGGATACGAGGAACAAGAACCTGCGGCGGCGGCTCACATAAGAAGCGGCGAGGTAAGGGCAGCAAAGGTGGTGTTGGTAATGCGGGTGCATATGATGTCCACGTGGTGCGATCATTGAAGATGGGTATAGTCAAAGGGAAGCGTGGCTCTGCTCTCCATCCACGCGGTCACCGTGAGGATACCGTGATGAATATCGGTGAGTTGGAAGACCGGCTCGAAGAACTGGTCATGCAGGGAAAGGCTGAACCAAAGGGTGAGAGCATCTATCTCGATGCCCACGCACTCGGCATAGAGAAACTGCTGGGCAAGGGGACCGTAACGAAGAAGCTGATACTCAAGGCGAATAAGATATCAAAGACGGCGAGGAAGAAGATCGAGCAGGTGGGCGGCGTGGTAGAAATGGAAAGCGGCGTGTGATGAGTGCGAAGATACGATGAGTGAGATACGCTTGAGAGATGCACTAACCCCGATTTTAAGTAAATTCCCGATGGTCGAACGGCCGAGTTGGCACGTTCATTTTAAAGCGAAGTTAGGATGGACTGTTGCGATCCTCGTGCTCTTTTTTGCACTCGGCAATGTCCCCCTTTTCGGGCTCTCGCCGGAATCGCTGGACCTTTTTGGCAGGTGGCGTGCGATCTTCGCCGGAGAACGATTCTCGCTGACCGCGCTGGGCATCATGCCTATTGTTGATGCTTCGATTGTCTTACAGCTTTTGGTCGGTGCGGGTATCATAAAATTGAATTTGAGCGAGGCGAGAGACCAGGCATTTTATCAAAATATCCAGAAACTGCTCGTTCTGGCCTTTGCCGCGCTCATCAGCCTGACGTATGTGGTCGGCTTTTATCTGCCGAGCCAGGCCATAGCGGACCAACTGGGTGTATCCCTGGGATTCATCCGATTCCTGCTCTTCATCCAGATCTTCATCGGCGGCATGCTCATCTACTTCATGGACGAGGTGGTCTCAAAGTGGGGGATCGGTTCAGGCGTTTCATTGTTCATCATCGCGGGTGTCTCCCAACAAATAATAACCGGGCTGATCAACTGGGTTCCGGACGAAACGGGCTGGGCAGTGGGTGTGATCCCTCGCTGGATCGAGATAACACGGCAGGTTCCGGCCTACGAGATCGTGGAAGGGGGCATAACATTCCTTTTCCAGCATCACTTAATCGCGCTCATCTCAACGATCGGTATCTTCTTCCTCGTGGTGTACCTTGAAAGTACACGGTTGGAGATCCCGCTGGCACATTCAATGGCACGAGGCGCACGAGGCAGGTTCCCCATCAAGCTCTTGTACGCGAGTGTCCTGCCGATGATTCTGGTAAGGGCATTGCAAGCGAGCATACAGGGCTTTGGACGACTCTTTTACGCGCGTGGCATTACTATTTTCGGCACGTATGAGGGTAACAATGCGGTCTCCGGCTTGATGTATTATCTCGACCCTATTTATAGTCCCTGGGACTGGTTCCCTTCACTGGTGCACATTGCGTATCCGAACATTGCGGGCTGGCAGATCGCGCTGAGATTATGTGTTGATCTCGCGTTCATGATCATCGGCGGGATGATATTCGCTCTCTTCTGGATCAATACGACGGGAATGGGTTCAAAGGACGTGGCGGCGCAGATCTACCGGTCCGGGCTCCAGATCCCGGGACACCGGAGGAATCCCGCAACGATCGAACGGATGATGGAGGGATATATACCAAAGATTGCGATCATGGGAGGCGCTATCCTGGGTGTGCTTGCAGTGCTTGCTAATATGTTTGGCACACTTGGACAGGCTTCCGGGACTGGCTTGCTTCTCGCAGTGAGCATCGCGTACCACCTCTATGAAGATATCGCATCCGAGCAGATGATGGAGATGTATCCGATGATGAGGCGCTTCTTCGGTGGTGAATAACCAAAACACGAAGACGAAATGGGATTGGAAGGAAGCAAAGTAGGGGATGCTGTGGCGCCATTTTTAAGTAAATTCTCGATGGTTGAGCGCCCTAAGAAGCATGTTCCTCTTCAGACTAAACTCGCGTGCTCATATATTACCTGGAGGAAGTAGTGTCACGATGGGGATTAGGTTCCGGAGTGGGTCTTTTTATCGTTGCTGGTGTCTCACAGCAGATAATTAACGGGCTTGTAAATTGGGTATCAGATGGAAGTGGCTTTGCAGTGGGTGTAATACCGAGATGGCTAGAAATAGCGGGGCAAGTAGAGCCATACAGGGGAGCAGAAGGTGTAATTGTTTTCCTCTTCCAGCATCATGTAATCGCGCTTATTAGCACTGTCGCACTGTTCTTCCTCGTGATTTACCTGGCGTGTGCTTGTATAGAGCTAAAAATACCAGATTATTCAAAAAAGAGACCTGGTAGAATTAGATTTCCAATCAGGTTTGTGCACATTACCTGGGCGATCGCCATTCCACTGGTATTTTTGAATTTTGGACGGATACTGCAATCAAGCATACAAGCTCTCGGGAGGTTGCTTTATTTCCATGGAATTACTATCTCTGGGACATACCATGTGTTTGGGAGTGCAACATCAGGCTTGATGTTTTATCCTGACCCTATTTACAGCCCCTGGGACTGGTTCCCGACACTTGTGCATAGCGCTTATCCGAACGTTGCGGGTTGGCAAATTGCGGCACGAATCTCAGCTGAGCTCTTAATAATGTTCGCCGGTTCACTGTTATCCGCTTGGATATGATTGAAATTATCACGGGCATGGGAACAAGGGATAGACGAAGGTTGGTTCGTGATTCTGGTAACTCGATTCGCGATTATAGGAGGGGTATAAAAGCGATAAAGAGGGCGGTAGATAGATACACGGTGAAGATTGCGGTGGTGGGCTGTGGTCTTCTCGGTGCTTTGCTGGTGATTACGAATATCTTCGGCACACTCGGTGCAGTAAGTGTAGTATATCTTATCCTGGCGGTGAGTATTATCTATGGGCTGTATGAAGAGACAAAAGAATGTAGGTTTGAGAGATTTCTAAATCCTCTTTCTCGTTGATGCTTGCTGTGCCTTCACCTGGTCAATTCGTCCGCAATCATCTTCGCCACGCTTATCGTACTGAAGATCGATTCGATGGTGTCTGTTGCGATGATCTCTTTGACGCCTGCATTGAGTATGCGGAGTGTGGCATTTTGTACAAAGAGGCCGTGAATGCAGGCGACATAAATCTCGTTCGCCTCCCGCGCTTTGATCATAGCAGCCGCTTCGGCGATCGTGCCACCCGTGGAGATGATATCGTCCACAATGACCACGTTCTTTGCCTCAACGCTGAGCTCTTTCGGCTGTATAATGACCTCATCGCCGCTTATCCGTTTCTTCTCCAGCACATCGTACTCGAACCTGTGAGGGGCGGCAACAGCTTTCACTAATTCTCTCGCACCTTCGTCCGGCCCGATGATCACCGGCCGTGCTATTCTTCGCTTCGCAATGTAATCACCGATCAAAGGAGCGGCATCCAGGGGTCTCGTCTCGACATCAAAATACTCCAAAACCGCTCGGTTATGCACATTCACCACGTAAATCTTATCAACGATGCCCGCAAAGCTTATACCTCGTGCGATGGCGCGTGAACTGATTGCTTCACCGGGTTTAAATCGCTTATCCTGGCGTGCATACCCCAGGTAGGGGATAACCACCGTTGTCTTATGTGCTTCTTCAACCGCATCGATCAGTTGCAGCAGGGATATTAACCCCGTATCAGCCATAAGGCTCTGCACGACGATCGCTTCTTCATCTTTTAATCCGTCGAAGACACGCGTATATAACTCGCCATCAGGGAACTTCTTGTACTCGCATAAGCACGCTTCACCGCCCAGTTCAGCTGCAATCCGTGTCGCCAGGACCTGCGAGGAGACGCCCGGTATTATCTTCATACGCTCACCTACTTTAGTTTATTTCCTTGGTTTCATTTATACTTTAACAAGGTTAGTCAAGAGGATGAAGAGGAACTACATCACCTTCTCCAAGAACATTTTTATACCCGTGACGAACGTATGCAGGAACGCATGCAGCTATTGCGGATTTCGAGCTCGTCGCCCTGAAGATGCGTATGTTATTGGTATGAAAGAATTCCTGCAGCTTCTCCAATCCAGAGGAGCGGCAACCGAAGCGCTTTTTACCACCGGCGAGAGTCCAGAAGATGCTTATTTTTCTTCGTTCTTTAACGACCGCGTGAAAGAAGAAGCAGGTTGTAGCACACTCGTCGAGTATACGAAGAAGCTCTGCACGCTTGCCATAGCGCATGGATTACTCCCGCACTGTAATTTAGGCATAGTGAGTACGGAAGAGCTCGAGGAGTTACGAGACGTGAATGCCTCGATGGGCTTGATGCTCGAAACCACTGCAAAGCTCGAAGCACATACCAACTCGCCCGGCAAGGATCCTAAAGTGCGCTTAACTATGATCGAAGAGGCAGGAAAGCTGAGCATTCCGTTCACGACCGGCATCCTGGTGGGTATAGGAGAAGGAAGGGAAGATCACATCCGCTCATTAGAAGCGATACAATCGTTACATGCGCGGTATGGGCATATACAAGAAGTGATCATTCAGCCGTTCTGGCCCAAGCCGCTCACGCCGATGTGGAACCGGAAATCGCCCCGCGTAGAGGAGATGAGAGAAATTGTCCGTGCAGCGCGTGCATTACTGCCGGACGAGATAGCGATACAGGTCCCGCCAAATTTAACCTCGCCGAAGGAACTAATCGAACTGGGCGCGTCAGACCTCGGTGGAATTTCGGAACGAACCGTGGATTATATAAATCCAGAAGCACCGTGGCCGACTGAAGAGGAGCTCAGACGAAGAATAGCGCCCTTTGAACTCCGGGAGAGGTTGCCCATCTATCCCCGATTTATTAAAAAGAGATGGTACAGCGAGTTACTCAGCCCCCTGATAGCGCGGTATGCAGATGAGGAGGGGCTGAGGAGGCACGATGGAATTGAGCGTTTTTGAGGGTCAGGTCATACCTTACGCTCATCAGTTCATTCATTCAGGTGGTTGCCCTTCAGTTTCTCTTCGAGCATCCTGCGAACTTCTTTCGGCTCTGATCTACCTCTGGTATGCTTCATGACCTGCCCGATGAGGAAATGCATCGCTTCCGTTTTGCCCGCTTTGTAATCCTCGACCGCAGCTTCGTTCTCTGTGATCACCACCTGTATCGCCTTTTCAATCTCTGCGGAAGCGATACTTGCCAATCCTTTGCTCCTGAGGATCTCCTCGGGCTTACCACCGAGGTCGAGCATCTCCCGTAGTATCTCCGTTGCGCCTCGTTCGGTGATCACACCCTTCTTCAGGTATGTCAAAATCACCACGAAATCATCAGGGGATATTCGTTTTGACGCCTCTCGCATCGAGCTAGAGCGGTAATTCAATTCCCCTTTCAGGACATCTGCAATCCACGTAGCGCTCAATCGGGGATCTATCTGTGCGGCAACGGCTTCATAAAAATCCGCAATGTGGATATCGAAGGTGAGCGCATTCGCATGCTCCCTCGTGAGCGAATACTGTGCGAGGAATCGAGCCTTCTTTTCGTCCGGCAGTTCTGGTATCTCCTGCTTTATCTCCTCAATACGGTTAGAAATCAGAAGAGGCACGAGATCGGGCTCCGGAAAGTAGCGATAGTCATGCTCAAACTCCTTTGTCCGCAGCGAGAGCGTTACACCGCGCACTTCATCGTAGTGTCTCGTCTCCTGCTGAACGGTAAGACCCCTGCGCACTAAATTCTTCTGCCGCGTGATCTCGAACAGCAACGCCTTCTCCACTCCTTTGTACGAGGAGATGTTCTTAACTTCCGCTCGATTTCCACCCTGCACCGATACGTTCGCATCCACGCGCAGTGCTCCCTCCAAATCGCCGTCGAAGACGCCTAAATACTCCAGAACACTTCTCAACTTCCCTAAGAAGATACGCGCCTCCTTCGGCGACCTGAGATCCGGCTCGGTCACGATCTCCACGAGCGGTATTCCGGATCGGTTATAATCAACCAGCGAATAGGGTGCGGTGTCTATCGTACCTCGATAGACCAGTCGACCCGGGTCCTCCTCCATGTGCACCCGCTTTATCCGTATCTCCCGCTCGTGCTCACCGTCGCCCTCCATTCGCACCATACCATTGAATGCAATGGGGAACTCATACTGCGTAATCTGGAAACCCCTCGGAAGGTCTGGATAATAATAATTCTTCCGGTAGAAGATTACCATAGGCTGGATGGTGCAACCGAGTGCGAGTGCGACTTTTATTCCATAGCGTATGGCACGCTCATTTATCACCGGCAGAGCTCCAGGTAGACCCAAACACGTTGCACAGACATGCGTATTGGGCGGAGCATCATGATAATCTGTCGAGCACGAGCAGAACAATTTTGATTTGGTGAGAAGCTGCGCATGACATTCTAACCCGATTTTCACATCCTTTTCCGCGTTCTCCACCCGTGAAGCACCCATTTGATTTAAGCGTATAGATTTTTATGTCTTGAGGGAATATAAATGGATAAAACAAAATGACGACGGTATACGATGTACCACCGGATAAACTGGTGAAGTTAGTGGGGGAGAAATTAAAGAAGAACAAAGCG
>RXIE01000173.1 GCA_004212135.1 Candidatus Methanophagales archaeon ANME-1-THS
GCCGATGGGTAACGGCGATATATAAAACTAACGACTTCACCGAGTAGAAAAGATGCGCACATCGATACAGATTGGCCGCATTATCGGCATACCCATCCGATTGCATTTCACCTTTCTCTTCATACTGCCGCTCATTCTCGTGACGTTTGCGGAAGGTCCCGGACCGATGGGCCTGGGCGAGGCTGAGGAGCTCTCCCGGTTCCTTCGTTATTCAGTAGCGGGCATAGCTGCCTCGCTCTTTTTTCTCTCGTTACTACTCCACGAGATGTCTCATTCCTATGTGGCGATGAAATACGGGACAAAAATCAAGAGCATTACACTCTTCATCTTTGGCGGCTTAGCCCTGATGGAGGATCTACCGAGGGACCCGGAGAAGGAGTGGAGGATCGCCATTGCGGGGCCTTTAATGAGTTTCGCACTGGGTGGGCTCTTTCTTTTCACATATCTTGGTATAAGGGCAGTAAATGTGGTCATTTACGAGCCCTTCAGGATCTTAATCTCCAGCATCGGGCTTCTTAATCTCGTATTGGCCACATTTAACCTCTTACCCGCGTTTCCCATGGATGGAGGACGAGTATTACGAGCTCTTCTTGCTCAACGGATGCAATTCCTTAAGGCGACAAGGAGAGCGGTATTCGTCGGCAAGACCTTTGCCGTGGTACTGGGCATTATCGGGTTTATGCCCGACCCCTTTCTGCTCTATTCGACCGGGGAAGTAAGAATACTATTTAGCCCGTGGCTCACGCTCATTGCGGCCTTTTTATTCATAGCGGCGACGGAAGAGGAAAGTGCGACGATCATCTATGCCGCGCTCGAGGGAACGAAGGTGAGAGCGGTTATGAGAGCTGAGAATACCGTGGTACCGCAGAGTATCCGCATTGCGGAGCTCGAAGAGAAGATGCGGAGAGAGAAAAACGCGGAGTATGCAGTGGTGAATGAAAGTGGTGATTTGAAAGGGCTTATTACCTTCAATGAGCTTAAGAAGCTCTCAGTCGAGCAACGGCACTCGTTAACCGTCTCGGCACTCATGAATCCACTTGATCCGATGCGCGATACCATCTCAGAAGGCGAAGAGGCGATCGAAGCACTTAAGCGAATGCTGGGGAATAAGAAGAACAGCCTGGCCGTGGTCGAAGAGGGAAGTGGTCGAATTGCGGGGATCATCACGAAGAGGGATCTTAGCATGCATGTCGAACTGTTGAAAGGGAATACCTGAGAGCAGCTCGAGACTCACCGTGATGCAGCATTACCACCATGGCGAGTCGCACCTCGTATCGTCCCCGAGGTTTTGATTACTCGTATGCTAACCCGTGCGTCGGTTATCGAATGGATACACGCTAAAGACGCTCTTACTTCCTCAACTCTGTCATGTGCGCACCTGAGAACTCCCACGACCCCCTCTCCCTCCTTCCTCGTATGATACCTGATCAGCCGTAACTTGATTTCACTTGCTCCCACATCACCATACAATGAATGGATCGAATCCCCGAGCTCTTTCAACAAAGCCCTTTTATCTATCTCCCGTTCACCCATCAGCTCGAAAAGAAGATACCTTCTCCGTTCACGAAGAGAGGGTGGCACATACCGCATCACCTTCATGCTCTTCACAGACGCTCCACCTCCCTTTCCCGTTTCCACCTCTTCTCAAGGAGACCGCGTGGGATCTCGGATAATGCACGCGTCGCCTCGTCCTTACTCATCCCGAAGAGCGTGGCGAGGGCGATCATCTCTCGTGGTGCCCGGATATCGTAGATCGAGTACGCATTGCTGGTCAATATCATGGGGGCTTTGTACTTTCGCACCAGCTTCAACTGCTCCTGCATGCTACTCAGGATCCGCGCCCTCTCACCTCCTCGGGTGTGAATGAGCGCACCCACATTAAAGTCGATTGCAACGCCATTTTCGGCCGCGTATCGCATCGAGACGTGGTTGAGCCCGCCTTCTCCTCGTTCTCCGCACGGATGAGCCAGGATATCTACGCGAGCATCCTCTACCGCTGCCCTATTGAGCTTATCAGGACCACCATGGACCGCTAAGAGGGGCACTTTTCCCCAGTAGTGCGTTACTTTTCTTTTTAATTCAAGAACCGAATGAGCTCGTATCTCCACTCCCCGGACGATAAAGGGTGATTTCAACTCCTCATGCACCACCAGATCGTGGTTGGTAATCGCGATGCCTGCAAAGCCATATCGTCGGGCGACTCTGAGCAGATCCTCCGCCTGTACATCGGTTTCAGGGTATGCATGCACGTTGAGGTCGAAGAAGGTGGGCATCAAACTAGAGAAAAGAGTAGCCAGTAAAAAGAATTTAACGTGCAGCGTGAGCGAGTCGGTCACTACTTGGAGCGGAGTGGCGATCGATCTCCGGCACGCAAACCGGTATATCGAAGAGAACAAATGGGGAGAACAAACAAGTTTTTAAGCAGCCTCCTCATTCTCATTCTCTATGCATGCATTCGTCGAGGTCGTTATCCCCGTCTTCTCAATTATTTTGGTGGGGTATGCGCTTGGACGAATCAAACGATTTGATATGCAAACCGTGGTGGATCTCATCGTCTATCTGGCCGCTCCCTGTTTGATCTTCTCCTCGGTTGCACGAAGTGAGATAAACCTGACCGATTTTACCACAATCGCGGGTGCAGCATTAGCAATCATTCTCATTATGACGCTCTTCGTTTTTTTCGTCTTGAAATTAACCCACTCGGACAAGAGGGGATTGTATCTACCCCTGGTATTTGGCAATACGAGTTACCTGGGCTATCCGGTTGCATTGCTCGCCTTTGGCATGGAGGGCCTGTCACGCGCGGTGGTGTATGATATGTTCAATTCGTTGCTGATCTTCAGCCTCGGCATTTCTATCGTCCATCAAGAACACGAGTTCAAGGAGGCATTCAGGCTTCCTTTACTCTACGCGGTCGTGATCGGTCTCGGAGTTAATCTTTTCAACATTCCTGTCCCGCAGGTGCTCTTCGAGCCAATTGAGATGATCGGAATGATTACCATCCCGGCAGCACTGCTCGTGCTCGGCTATCAACTGCGGGATGTACCGATCCGAGCCACGACAATCGCGCTCCTCGCGTCTGCCTACCGGATTCTCGGTGGGTTAATGGTTGCGTTCGTGATAATCACGCTCTTCTCCATAGACGGATTGGGACGAGATATCATTCTGCTCCAGGCAGCTATGCCATCCGCCGTTATGTCAATGATCTTAGCAGCAAAGTACAACCGAGATGCAACCTTAGTAGCCTCGGTGGTCTTAATGACCACACTGCTCAGCACGATTTCTATCCCCCTCATCCTCGCGCTCCTCTAGCCGTAATGGCAAAAATATGGCATACTACCCAGTTTTTTACTGCTTTCGTCGGGCAATATTTGTACTCGTTCATTATATATAGGCCCTGATTTTGACCTGATACTTGTCGTGGGGGATACCACGGTAGAGGGATCACCTGGCGGAGATACGGGTGATGTCCCGGGTTGCATGCGGCATATACGCTCGGGGGATGATGAATATGAGTTGCTCGAATCGAGAATTTGGGTACTGTAAGAGTTCGGAGTCCACGCGTGAAACGCCACGATCAGAGGAGCTCAAAGGGTTCATTCGAGATTTGAGTTTAAAGGAACGGGAGTTCGAATTAATCCATCCAAAGAAGTCGAAAGCAATTGAGAAACTCATACAGCTTGGAGAAGTAGCCGTTGAGCCATTGATCGAAGCATTTGATGAGGCGGACGCAGAGACAAGGGGCTGGATCATCTATATACTGGGCGCGTTAACAGACCGAGGTGCGCTCCTTCCTCTTTCTTGGTATTTAAATGCCGACGAAGAGAAAATAAGGACCATAGAGGCTGATGCGTTGAGCAATTTTAATAGTCGTGAGATTAAACGGTTAGTCAAAGCGGCTAAACAGCTTGGAGCCAGGACTGATTCTGAGCATACTACCGCGGACGGTGCTCGTATCCCGGACGGAATGGAGCCATATGTTCTGTAAGCTAACAGGTTCGTTGGTAGTGGTTCCTTTGCTCGAGATTATCTGCAGCCCGCGATTTTTCTAGCCCCAGATAAAAGCTAGCAACGGAATAAGTCCAACCAGAACCATGTAGACGAGGGATAATCGCAGGAGCGCGTCGATTGGATGGTCATAATCGTCGGTTTTTATCAGTTTGAGCAGCTCGCGGTTAAAAATTACCATGAACGGGACGACTATGCCTATCGCAATCCCTACCGGGTTTGGGATGAGCGTAAAAAACCAGAGCGTTACGCAGGCTACTGCCGCAAGCGCATTAACCCAGATCGAGAGTATTACTGCCCTCCGGGGGCCGAAGACCACAGGAATGGTCCTTCGAGCGACGGCTGCGTCCGCGCGATAATCCGGAGTTGCTCCTAACGTTGCTGCAACGAACGTGGTAAGGAACGTGGGAATACTCAAGAGCCAGGGTACAGGATTCGCCCAATCACCAGTTTGAAGCATAAAACCTGCAAGAATAGCCGCGGGTCCGTGCATGAGTCCGTCAGTCGCCTCTCCCAGCGTGCGATAGCTCAATTTGATCGGCGGAGTTGTATAGCCCCAACAGAAGAATATGCTCACCACGGCTAATGACAACATATACCGGAGAGGAACATGAGGAGCGGCTCGTATGAGCAGATACCCAAAAACGACTATCAGACCGCAGATGAGAAGAACAGCTCTTCGTACGTCATCAAATCCCAGCTTGCCTTCTACAAGTACTCGCGAGCCCGCATTGAACGGGCTGATATTCTGGTTGAGGCGATCCGTCGGATAATCAAAATACTCGTTGAGAAAGACCGTATTCAGCTCGATGAGCAGGAGACAGATATAGCCAAGTGCATAGACTCGGGGGTCAAATCGCTGAGCGGTTGAGTAGGCGATGGCAGCTCCAAGACCGTAGGATATAAATGATAGGATGACCAAGGGGCACCGTGAAAGTCGAATCCATGCAGCAATTTTTTCCCTCGAAGGCATCCATGGTTCCTCCTGTTAGTGATACGCTCCATGCATGATAAAAAGCTTGTGAGTATTGTAACAGCGCGTTCCTAAAATGTAACGGGTCATTTTTTTTTAGCTGGCACAACCGGTGGAGACGTGGTCGAGCACAAGGTATGAAAAGAAGAACAAGAAACCCGAGTTCGCAGCTTATCGCTCATAAAAACAGTTCTCGTAATTTCGTGACGGCCTGCCTCCCTTTTAGAGAGCGTGTGTGGATCTTTATCTTCCCTACTTGTTCATCCCTCTCAAATCTCTTTTTATCATGATCCCGCAGTATACAGACCAATTCCGCCTGCTCACTGGAAACAGTAACGTCCGGGGTCATATGCAAGCCCTGGTGCAGGGAGATCGAACCACCTTTGTGGAATATAAAATGGTAGCTTTCGAGTTCTGTTTGGAAATTAAGCACCATTGGCGTGATAAGATTATAAACAAGAGCTTTTATACCGCCCGTCGGGCCTGAAAGCTCTTCCTTCACCTTCTTCTGCGCTTCACAGCCAATATCTTTGAGCAACCTGTATAGCTCTTCCATGGTACTCTTCACACCCGTGGTTTTGATACAGCGAACTGCGGACGGTCACCGTGCGGTGGATCTGCCCGGTATCCGGCGCGTAAGGCTGAAGATGTTATACTCCTTTCTCCTTATTAAAATCTTATGCGGCTCCGGGCGGGCTGCTGTGGACGAGAAGGTAAGCCCCCTCTGGTCACTTGAGGGTCGCGATGATAGTGATAACGGCTGCCAGGACCAGAGCTGCGATCGGCACGTAGACCACAGACAGCTCCTGAACCTTGAACACGTTCAGCCATGTGCCGAGCGAGAAAAGCAAGCCAATGCTCGCAATGAACGCCGCTATCACATAGGGTGCCTTCGAGTGAGAATACTGTTTGTTCGCCCCGGGTATAAGCGGTGGGCGGTCTTCCACGTAGCGATCGACGATATCCGGAAGGTTACGGATAAGCTTCACGGAAGCGTCAGTGAGACGCTTGGCTCCGCGTTTTATCTCCGCCCTCAGAAGCTCATACACACTGAACTGCTCCGCTATCGTCTCCCGTATATCAAAATAGCGATACAGGTCATTGCACACGCCCTCAACGAGTAATATTGCCCGCTCGAGAACCACAAATGCGCGGGGCGTCGGGAGCCCGTACTTGAGGGCGAGCCGCGCGAGGTTGTCGCCTTGACCCTTCTCAAAGCGACCAGCTTGAAATTTCTCGATCAATTCATCGAGATCGGCATAGAAGGCATCAACATCAAGGTCCTTCTCCGTTACCCCCACGAGTCTCATGAACCCCTTGAGCGCTTTGCTCACATCACCCTGATAAAAGGCATAAAAGACTTCAAGCGCATCGAGCTTCACCTCCTCTCTCAGCCTGCCGACCGCTCCAAAATCGAGTAACGCGATCTTACCATCCCCGAGTAACACGATATTGCCGCTGTGGGGATCAGCATGAAAAAAGCCGTCGATGTACACCATCTTTAAAAAGGCCTTCGTGATGAGGTTTGCGTAATATCTCGCCTGCTCTTCCTCAAGTGGGGGACGGGACGAGACGGTAGAACCTTTAATAAAATCCATGACAATCACCCGGTTGTTCGTGTACTCCCAGTACACACGGGGAATCACTATGTTGTCCCAATCCTCGAAGTTTCGTAAAAATCGCTCGATATGCAGTGCCTCGAGTCGCATATCGATCTCGTTCTTCAACATGATGGAGAGCTCATCAACGAGGACGTCTGGATTGAAGCCTTTGACTCGCAAGAGCTTCGCACCGATGGGGAGCAGTAACGAGAGCAGCTTGAGGTCCGCATCAATAACCCGTTCAATACCCGGCTTTAAGACCTTGACCGCGACCTCGTGTCCATTGAGCTTCGCACGATAAATCTGCGCGATCGAGCCACTTGCGAGCGGCTCTTTTTTGATCTCCTCGAATACATCTTCCAACCGTTTGCAGGTCGAATATTTCTCCCCGGTCTCGGAGATGCACTCGCAGGGAAAGGTCACCGAGCGGCTTATCTCCTCGAAGGGCAGAGGCGCTACCCCGGATTGCAACTTCTGAAGCTCTGCAATGATTGGAGGCGGGACGATATCCGGACGCTGACTCAGGAGCTGGCCCAACTTGATGAAGGTCGGGCCGAGTTCGGTCAGTGCGAGCCTCAACCGTTCACCTTCCACCTCCCATCCCTCAGAAGGTGCGCAGATTGGTTCTATGAGCATGCCGCCTTTCGAGAAACTGCGGTAAAATCCCAGAAGGGATGAGATGAGGTGATACTTCAGTACGATACGGGTGATCCGGACAACCCGTCTGCTACGTTCGAACATGCTCCTTTACACGTCTCCAGTCAGAACCTTTGTTTTACCTATGACTAAAGCCTCGGCGATAATAAAAATGTGCATACACCATCCCCTTGACCGAGGAACGAGGGTAACGTTGATTATACCGTTCCTACTACCTATAAGCATACTATGGCGAAGAAGAAAAAGGGTGCGGTATCGTTCGTCATTGCGGTAGTGGTGGGATTCGTTGCAATGGTGATGTTACATTTTATACCGATTTTAGGCCCGATCCTGGCGGGCTTTGCAGCAGGGATTCTCGCGGGCGGCGGTGTCGAGCGAGGTGCGAGCGCGGGATTTCTCAGCGGGATTATCGGTGCGCTTCTCGCGGCTGGATTGCTTGCAGGTGCCGGCGGACTTCTGTGGGGCTGGCGTGGGGGTTTAATCGGCACCGCGATCGGGGTTATTCTGATAGCCGCGTCTCTGATCTATGCGATACTCGGTCTTATTGGCGGTGCGGTAGGCGGTCTTTTGAATCCCTAAACGAAGTACACATGCGCTCCCGCATCACACAGAACCAGGAACCACGCAGAAACGATGGTGTCCCCTCACGCACCACGCATCAGGAATTCCCGAAAACCTCTTCTCCAATATATCAATGCCGCTCGATCAGCATCAAAGTAACCTTCGATCTCAGTTTTGCTCAAGAGGTTCAGGGCTTCAGCAGTTGTAATTGTGTCGTAGGGTATAATGACCACAGCCCGTAGTTCTTCGTGACCGCGTCCCAAATATTTATGCGTCTTTATCGCCTTCCGCCTTCTTTCGATCATTATCAGTATGGCTATCAATCCTCAACTCGTCTTCGAGCTGTAGACGAAGGTTATTTCGAGAACGATTTAAAGACGTAGGGATTTGAGGTTCTGACCTGGGGTCCTTTTTTCAACGCCTCGCCCTCCGTTTGATCTGACCGTACTGAACCCGCGTTTATAACCGGCAATTTTAAAGAAATATCCGCACCTTATGTGAACTAAACGGGGTCTGAGCAATGGTACAACGGGGCATATTTGTGGTCCAGAAGCATTATGCATCTCATCTGCACTATGATTTCAGATTGGAGCTCGAGAATGTACTTAAAAGCTGGGCAGTTCCAAAGGCCCCGCCAACAGATGCCACGGTTAAACGACTCGCGGTGGAAACAGAGGATCATCCACTCTCGTATGCGGACTTTGAGGGAACCATAGCGGAAGGGCTTTATGGCGCGGGCAAGGTTGAGATATGGGACAAGGGGACCTTCGTGCCGGAAAAGATCGAGGAGCAGAAGATCGTCGTTGAGCTCGAGGGCAGAAGACTGAAGGGGACCTACGTGTTACTCAAATTGAAATCCGGCGGAAAATACCGGGGCGAAAAGAACTGGCTCTTGTTTAAAAAGAGAGAGCAGGATCGCGGAACGGGAGATGCGCCCTGAGGGCTCACGCGTGAAAAAACGGGAAAAGGGGGTGAAAAAAAAACTCGATTGCGAAGATGGGAGTGGAAGTGTCAAATGATCGTGCTAAATCTCCCTTTTGATCTGAGAAACCACATCCTTTACTTTATCCGTGACCCAGTATTTCCTGATCGCTTTACCCTTCGACTTCGGCTCTTCAGATATCTCATACTTGCTGTTCACAAATCCATAGTCCTCCAGAGCGAGCAGATGGTAAGAGACAAGTCGCCGCTCTGCCCCGAGCGCTTTGCTTAACCCGTTGATGTGCATCGGCTTCTCATTGAGCAGCTCGACTATCCGGAACCGAATGGGATGCAAGAGTACATGTGCTTCCTCTACTAACTGATCTTTGATTTTCATCATGGGTTATTGTTTGGAAGTGGAGATATAAATACATTGTAAAATAAAAAGTTTTTATATAAGAAAATGATAAAAAGAAGTACGGAGACCGCTATAAGCAAGAAGATCGAGTCAGGGAGAAAGATAAACAAAGGCGAACCTTGCTGGTAAGGCCATGACTTTTTTATCCTCCCATCTGGCTTCGAAGATGGTGGAAGGGTGATTTTTATCCGCGCTGCTTCTCAACGCTCAGTTTATCGGGTAGCAGCAAAAGGGCGGTTGAACTTCGTAGCGCCGTCTCGCGGACGAATTGATTATTCTCTCTTTCCATTCCTTCCTTTCACGATTTCATCCTCAACACCTCGTCATGCATGGGGAGCGTTGAGTACCGTCACAATGTAAATATACACCCGGGTTATATAGTGTGATATGGACAGAGGCGTCTATCGCCGGGTAATGACCCTTGCGTATCCCGCGATTATATCAAATATCCTCTTCACGTTTCAGATCGTAGCGGATACCATAATGCTTGGTCGGTACCCACCGGCGGACATTAGCCTCAGTGCGGTGGGTCTGGGATTCGTGTTATATCATATGTTCTTCCCCCTCACGATGGGGCTGGTCACCGGCACGATAGCGATCATTGCACGGAGATGGGGAGAGGAGAATTACGATGAGGCGCAGAGAGTTGCAACCGATTCCGTGCTAACCCTTGCAGTGCTCTCAATTCCCGTGGTCCTCTTTGGCGTTTTGGTGAGCCCCGAGGTCTTCTACCATCTTGGTGCACGGGGTACGGTCATAACCGAGGGTGCGAAATACACACGTGCAATTTTCGCCTTTTATTCCTTTACTGCCATTGTTATCGTTTACCATGGAATCTTGAGAGCGGCGGGTGATACCAAAACGCCAATGTACGTGGATATCATCTCAAACCTCTACAATGTCCTGATGAATTACGTACTTATATTTGGCAAATTCGGCTTTCCTGAACTCGGTGTCCTGGGGGCCGGCATCGCGACTGGCACCTCCTACGTCGTCGCTTTTGCGGTCTATGCAGCACTTCAGGCGGGTAACAAACTCGTGATCCACCCCGTGTATAATCTGAATGTGCGATATCGGCTGGATACCGTTAAGAAAATGTTCAGCATTGGTATTCCCGCAGGCATTGATGTGGGGATGTGGAGTTTTGCGTCCATCATCTTTACCGCATTGATACTCCACTTCGGGACGACGGGCTATTCCGCCTTCCAGATTGGTCTGAGGGCTGAAAGTCTTGCGTATATGCCCGCATTTGGGTTCGGGATCGCGGCTACCACACTCTCAGGCCAATACATGGGCGCGAGAAAAGAGGATCAAGCCAAAAAGGCGGTACTTGCCGCCACCTACCTCTGTCTGATCTTCATGACCCTTGTGGGGGCCATCTTCATCCTCTTCCCCGGCTCTATTGCGCGGGTATTTACCGGAGAGGAGGGCGTGGTGGCCCTCGCTGCCCTCTATCTCTTTATTTTTGGGTTTTCAGAACCCGCTTTAGGGGCATTCTTCACGCTCGTCGGGGGTATGCGGGGCGCAGGCTATACGAAGGTGCCACTGCTCATTAATTTCATGGGGCTTATCGTGGCACGATTATCGCTCTCATACAGCTTGGGATTTGTATGGGGTCTGGGCCTCTTTGGCGTATGGTTGGGGATGGCCCTGGAGACGTTTTTCAGGGCACTCGTGATATACGCCGTTTTTGCTAGGGGTCGGTGGATGCGCGTAACGGTATAGCAACGACGAATCACGTGCAGCGGACTGCGTGCCCAGGGTGTCAGCCCTCCACACCAGGTGAGCGGGTATCAGAGCTTATCCGTCACCTTAATGCTCTCACTGCTTCGTTTGGTAAGCTTTCAGAGCCGCCCTCAGGGTATTCACCGCGAGCACCGGACTGTACAGATCTTCCTCGGGTAAACCACCGAGAACGGACAAGATGGCACTATCCTCTATCATAGCCGCGTCCTCGATGCTCTTACCCTTCACCAGTTCGGTGATGACACTGCCACATGCCATGGTCGCACCACGACCGTCCGTGGTGAATTTGCTATCCATGATGATATCGCCCTCAATTTTGAGCTGTATCTCCATAGTATCGCCGTGAGGATCAGTTAGTCTGGCTGCGCCATCAGGATTCTCCAACTCGCCAACGTTCTTTGGATTAAGTGCTTCCACAATCGTCTTCTCACCGTATAGTTTCCGCTCCTCCTTCCTTATCGCTTCTTCAAGCTTCTTTATCAGTTTATCAAACTTCGAGGTTTCGTCTTCTTCACCCATTCTCTTCTCCTTGTTGGTTATTCTTATCTCAGTTTCTGACTACCGCAACGTAGCCCTGATTCTTCCCACACAGTCCTCCAGGCTCATTCGCTCTTGCATTCCGGTAGTAAGATCTCGCACGGTTACTTTTCCTTCTTTGAGTTCATTTTTACCGACGAGTACGGCAAATGAAGCGCGAATGGCATTGGCATAAGATAACTGTGCGCTCAGACTCCGGTTCATCACATCGACCTGCGTGCGGACGAATTCCCGCAGCGTGGACGCTACTTGTATCGCCTCCTTGACCACCTCACGGTTATCCTGATCCCGTTCCCGGACTGGGACAACCACAACGTCCCCTCTCGGCATAGCATGCTCATCCAGACGGAATATCTCTGCCAATCGGTCAAACCCGAAAGCAAACCCTGTTGAAGGAACATCATCGCCACCGAAGAGCGCAGCCAGCCGATAAGACCCACCGCCACAGATCTGATTCTGTGCGCCTAACGAGCCATCAACTTCGTAGATCTCGAATACCATACCCGTGTAATAATCCAATCCCCGTGCTATTCCTAAGTTTAACGTGTATGCCACGTTGTAATAGGTAAGCAGTTCTAAGAGCATCTCCAGTTCCTTAAACGCCGGGCTAGCCGAAGCGATGAGGTTATCTGCCTGTGCCGCCTGTAAGGCGTCCTCTCCCTGTACATCGATCAAACGCAGGAGCTCATCGACCACGTGATGCTCCACGCCTATTTCGTTCATAAAGTGGATCAGCTCTTCTCGCTCGCCCTTGTCAATCAGCCTCATCACGGTATTGATCCTCTCCTCTTCCACCTTTGCAGCCCGCAATCGCTCTCTTAGTAGGCCGACATGGCCGACGTGAACTTCTGCGGTTATGCCCACTGACTGCAGGATAGCATGAGCAAGCGCGATTATTTCTGCCTGAGCCTCTGGACTGTCAGAGCCAATTATTTCAGCACCAAACTGCCAGAATTCTCTATACCGGGCCTTTTGGGGCTCTTCATACCTGAAACAATTACCAATATAATACACTTTTGTGGGCTTTGACGCCATCTTCAGTTCGTTGACATACATCCGTATCACCGGTGCGGTCAATTCTGGTCTGAGTGCGAGATGCCTGCCCCCCTTATCCTCGAATTCATACATCTCCTTCAGGATTGCGTCGCCTGATTTCAGGGTGAAGAGTTCGGCCAGTTCGAAGGTGGGCGTACTGATCTCTTCATAACCCCAGCGCTCAGCGATCTCTCGCATGCGTGCCTCCATTATCCGCCTCTTGCGCATCTCCCGGGGCAGAAAATCCCTCGTGCCGCGTGCTCTTTCAATTCGCATTCTTCATCACTGTTATATTACTTTTCTTATATACCTGTTCATAATATAATCTAAGATGGAAGAAGTACATTCAGCTGATAAGGCAGTAGAGATAGCGCTTAATGCTATCAGGAAAGCGGGATGGGCATTTCCCTCTGCTACGACTGCTAAGCTCGAGGGGGAGATATGGTTCGTAACAGTTGAAACTCTCTGGGGTGCTTTAACTGCGGCAATAAACGCTTTCGCTCTTAAATGCAAAGGGATCATAGTGAGGGAGCATAAAGAGCTAAAGACATTCATGAGAGAATTATCATTGGAGCGTAGAGACTCTCAACTCTCCACAGCTTTTAAGGATGCTGAGCGCCTCCATGCAAATTTTTACCATAAATTTCTCGCTATGGGGGATGTAGTGGCGGAAGCACCGAAGGTGGAGGCAATTATTAGGAAACTGCTTATGTGATTAGTAGACATACTGAGCCTAGTATTCTCCCCTACACTCTTTATTAGTATTGATAGATGAGTAGAAGTTGCCTAACCATGAACTTCAGACTGATCCTGGCAGTGGATGTGCTTGATGGGCTGGTCGTGCATGCGAAACGCGGTGAACGAGCGCAGTACAGACCAATTACCTCGATCAGCACCATCGTCAGTTCCGCGGACCCTCTTCGCGTCATCGAGGAGCTCCAACCTGAGGAAGTGTATATCGCGGATCTCAATCGACTCATGGAGACGGGCGATAATCGAGCAGTACTCAAGGAGTTAAGATATCGAGCGAGGGGATTGAGGCTGATGGTGGAGTATGGTGTACGAGGAGTTGAGGACCTGAGAGAAGCTGTCGAAGCTGGAATAGCTGATACCTTCGTCTTAGGAACAGAGACCGCGTCCCTGAATATCATTGAGACTGCATCTCGAGCTGCTATTTCTGAGGATAGGGGTATCAGCATTGGGGTGAGTATCGATCTCTTCAAGAAGGAAGTGGTAACGAGCGATAAGAGACTGAAGATAGAACCGCTGAAGTTACTGCACGCGTTGAATCAATATCACCTGGAGGAGGTCATCCTGCTGGAACTGGATCGAATCGGGACGAAGACCGGAATTGACTTTGATTTTCTCGTCCGTGCCGTTGAAGCATCAGAGCATGATATTCTCTGCGGTGGTGGCGTGAGGAGTTGCGAGGATATCTATGCGCTGGAAGAGATCGGCGTAAAAGGTGCACTGGTCGCGACTGCGCTCCATGACGGGTCGATCCCGGCCTCTGCACTCAGGAAGGAGATGAGATGAGCACTAATTTCCCGGAGGAGGTATTGGAGCTGGTAAAGCAGATACCGAGGGGTAAAATCACCACCTATGGCGAGATCGCGCGAGTATTGAGCGGCTCGGTTCGTGCCGCGCGTGCAGTGGGACAGGCAGTGGCAAGAAATCCGTATCCCATCCAGATCCCCTGCCATCGTGTTGTGCGAAGCAATGGCGAGGTAGGCGGTTATCGGCTGGGGGTGGATACCAAGATGAGATTGCTGAGCGAGGAAGGGATCGTGATAGAGGGCAGCAGGGTGGTGAATTTCGAGGAAAGGCTTTTTCGATTCACCGAGGATGCATACCGATTCGTCACCGACCGGATGTTAGGAAAGCTCAGCACGTGGCTTCGTATTCTCGGCCATGATACTCTCTATGCAGACGACCTACGCAGGGGTGAGGAAGTGGAAGACGAGGATAACGCGCTCATCGTCTGTGCAGCAGAGGATGCCCGGATCATACTCACACGCGACAAAGAGCTTGCCTCGTTGGCAGCTAAAAAAGGGGTACGCTGCCTGTACCTGCAAAGCGACGAGGTTATGGAGCAGTTGAAAGAGTTACAGCGCCATGGCCTTACCATAAACCGCGAACCCCACACCGTCCGGTGTAGTGAGTGTAATGCGAGGATCCGGAAAGTGGCGAAAGCGGAAGAGGATTTGTTGAGGATGAAACCTTACGTGCCCGTGGACATGATAGGCACCTGGGATTTCTGGATCTGTGAAGCATGCGGGAGGGTCTACTGGGAAGGAAGCCACTGGCGCAACATGAAGGAGCAGTTGAGGCAGTTGAAATAGGAACCCGGAGATGATGCGCGCCCGTTCGATCAGTTAAATCCGCTATACCTGTAGCTCATTACCAAATTACCTGTTATATCCCGGAGATAAAGCGTATCACCATCATTGTTCCATACTGCGTTACAGGTATGACCACTGCTCTTCCAATATAACGCTCGTGCGGTATCTTGACCAGAACCGGTATAGAGCGTAACCGTCGCACCACCTGCCAGACGGAAATCAGGAAAATGGTAGATATGATTCGCGTCGTCTTTAACCGTCCAGCCCGTCATAGTAATGGATGCCGTACAGGTGTTTTTGAAGGTAATATACTCATCGTTGAGATTGGAGCAGTCATCTCCTGCCGCATTCCAGTGGAACTGGAGAATAGTGATACAGTTAGAAACATCTTCTGATGGCTTCCATAGACCACGGTGAGCATTTTTAGCCTCTTGTTCAGCTTCTTCAAACTTGTTTGAATATTTAGTGTTTGGTGGGCTGATGTACACGTTAGCATATCCTCCTCTGACCATTTCCACGTTAACCATGGTATCATCACAGTAGATATACCTCAGCAGTCTGCCATACTGGTCCTTATCCTCAACATCCCGCTCTAACCTAACGGTCTTCCCCTCTATTAACTCCTTCAATCTGGTCCTCGCTTCCTCGTAGTATGGGTGCCCCTGTTCAGGACTATTAATGCCGAGCAATCTGACCTGTTCGCCGTTCTGCAGTATGACGGTATCGCCATCCACTACGCTCGATATGACTGTAGAAACGTTTTCTAAGGCTCGTGTGGGCGTTACCACGGGCGATGGACCTATCGGGGGTATTAGCGGAGATAAAGGGCCAGGCTCTTCCTCCTGTACACAGCCCGCACCTATCAGCACTGCTCCAAGTGCTAGTATGACAAGTATGCCGGCTATCGTTCTCTCGCTCGTGGTTCTCTCCTCCTCCTCCTCCTCCTCCTCCTTTAAACGCTAAGGTTTATTTTAATAAAAGGGCTAGAAGTAAGAGTAACAGACTCGCCTCGGTAGCTTAGCCCGGATGAGCGATTGACTTGTAACAATCCTTTTTCTCGCAACGCTCAAAAAAGCGTGGTCAGAAAAAGGAGCAAGAGATCAATAGGTCGAGGGTTCAAATCCCTCCCGGGGCTTGCATCAAGAAGTGTGTCGCCCTCTTATGAGCGAAGACGTACGTGCGGGAAGTGATGGCTTGCAGGGCAGGTGCCTGAGCATCATAGAGCGAGGGCGGATGGGCGGTTTCTAACTGATTTTTTAATGCAATCGCCTTGTTATCTCTGTGAAGAAATTAATTGCGATCAATTTTATTGACCATTTCGTCACCGCCGCCTTAATGATTACCATACCCCTGCTCCTTTTAGCGCGTGGCATTGCAATTTACAAAATTGGCGTCCTCTTTTCTCTATTACCCCTCGTCTTTTTAGTACTTCGGCTCTTTTTTTCCGCGATTGCTGATCAGCGGGGGACGAAGCTTTTTTTTCTTAATTAATGCGGTTACGAATGCATTCTGCCCGGCAATCTATTGTATAGCCGCTTCGCTCCCTATCTTCGCGTTGGGAAAGGTCTTTGAAGGAATAAAAAGCAGTTCTTTTTGGGCTGTCATACGGACAGAAACCTACCTCTCATCAAGAAAGGGAGAGGAGGAGAAGAATGCTGCCTACCTCTACGGCATAAGAGCGATGGGAACCTGCGTGGGAACGCTCGCGGCGGGCTGGAGTTTGACGCATTTCTCCTTCTCGTTGACCCTTCTCAGCCTCTTCTTCTGCGCCCTGGTTCTGTTCGTCCCCACTCTCCTGCTGAAGAGCACACCGGGAAGGGTAACCGTCCACCAAACTCTTCACCTGCTCGATTTCAGGAAAAAATCAGCTCATTTCTGGCTTGTTTCAAGTGCCATTCTCTTCAATGGAATGGCGTTGTTCTCGCTGCTCGACTTCGTTTTTCCTATCTTCATGAAAACTCAGCTTTTGCTTTCCTATGCCCAGATAGGAGAATTTATGGCTTTATTCTATTTAATCAGTTCGCTTGCAACCTTTTTAACGCTCAAATTAAAAGTCCCGTATCCCGGAATTCTTGTTCTTCAACTTCTTTTTTTCCTGCCCGCGGTTTTAATGCTATCAGTTGGGAGTCACGTCAGCTTTCCCTTCCTCTTCACTATTTTAGCATTAGGAGAGGGGCTTTCCCATGTCATTTTTGAAGCGCTCATTGCGACCACCACGAAGGGACTCATTTCCACATCCACCGATATTGGAATTTTACATATCCCCATGCGACTTGCGGAATTCGCCACGGTCTTTGCCGGAGGATTTATAATCGAGAAATGTGGTTACTTTCCCATCTTTGCCCTTTCCGCATTCTCGTTTCTCCTTTTTTCAAGCCTTTCACTGAACTGTTTGAAGTCAGATTCAGAGGTACATAACGTGGACTTTTGAGTAAATCTCTCCGGGGCTTTCGAGTGGCAACCGATCTCCAAACAAGCCGTACGAGCCCTCTCCGGTGAGTAGAGGCTCGGCATATCAGCGCTGGGGGCTCAAATGCTCAGCGCGTATAAACAATTCCTTCTTCCGCTGCCGTGGGCCGTCTGATATCTCCACGATATACGCTCGTCCGCGTGCTCCTTTTACCTCGCCGGTCTTGCCGTGAAATCGGTGGTGCGGCATACCCCGGTGAATACTCGGGTCGATATGGATGTGCACCTTCTCCCCGGGTTCAAAGCTCTGGATGGCTCTGCTAATTGGCGATAATCCTCGTTCCCGCTTCTTCTTACTTAACTTCTTCCTCGTGTTCCGCCGCTCGCCATGTGAGTGTGGCATTCCTTCTCCCTCAGCGTACTTACATTAACATATGCTTCATAACATAAATATCCTGATGAGGACGGCTCGTGAGCGCGGGATGTGGAACAGTCACGTGATTTATAGGTACTTCCTCTTGTAGTCATTATAGCGGCAAATATACTCTGCGTGGGGCCATAAGAGAGGGACGACCGAATAGGCTAAGCCTTCTTCCCATTTCCCATGCTTCTTGATCTGCTCGACCAGTCTCACCTTATCATCCCGCAGTATCCCGACCCGCTTATAATTCTCCTCCCAGACCATAAAATTCATGAGCGGTGCGATATGCTCGGGTAATTCATCATTATGCGCGATTTCGACACACCAGCCCAGATACTTTTCTGCCATATCACGGTCGTCAATCTTCAAGAAATGTCTTACGAGCTGAGCCGTGAAATGAGGCCACGGCCCGTACCCGCCATTATTACGGTCCCAATACTCGGGATACCGGTTCAACCCACCGAGGTTCGGATCCCACAGCTCTGCATTCAGTCTCTTTACTGTGGAAATTACCCGCCAGTCACTATCTTCTATCAGTTCAAAGTACGCCGGTGCATATTCAGAGGCATCAGGGTCAGTAACCACTGAAGAGAAGGGGTCGTATCCCAGTGGCTTGCTATCAATGCTCTTTATCCGTATCGTCTTTATGAACGAGCGAAGAAACGGGGACCAGAGCCGTGTCAAAATGCTCTCTCTTACCTTTTTCGCTTCCTTTTCCCGGTCAGATACCTCGTTCGCTCTTCCGACCGCATTACCCATCTGAACCGCCTTCAATATGCCCGAGCAGCATGCGGAATTAGCATAGATCTCAAAGCCATGTTCATAAGCCGGGTACTCGTGAATGCTGTTGATTGTATGGATCAAATCGATCTCGTCATTCTTATTGTGCAAAATGAAGGTCACGCTCTTCTGTATCTTCTCCCAATACTCAGCGATGAAGGCATCATCCTCTGTCCTCTCATGATATTTGCCCAGCGCGAAGAGAACCAGGCCCGTGCTATCGATCTGCAGCTCCTTATAACTCCGGTCTACCCCGTCCACATCGTACCGCTGTGAGAATTCACCATTAGGCTTCTGGGCGTCCAAAATGAATTGTAAACCGAGCCGAGCCTCTTGTATCAAATCGGCACTGAGCGCTCCTAATACGATAACAGAATGATCCCTCGGGTAGATGTACGCGTATCGCGTACCCGGCGGGCTGGCGTAGAACCCTCCGTTGGGATGTTGATTCTCTTTTATCAATGCGATACTTCGCTCGTACAATCTCCTCGCTTTACTCTGGTTCATAGGCGAATATGCATACCCCGCTATCCAAAAACTTCTCTACCTCTTCCTTCTTCTTACCACACCGTTCTATCGCTTCCTCATTGAAAACCGGCTCATTGGTCAGATGTGACCTGGCTGCGAGATGGAAAATGCTCTTACCGGCAAGCTCAGCCCTTTTCTTTCGGTACGCATGATGCATGACACATAACATGCTTCCGAGAGCAGCATCCCCGGCTGTTTGCTCATGTTTAAGTGCTTCCACATGCGCAGAAAGCAAACCTGCTTTTGACAACTCATCGTGGTGAGAGGCATAGTGATAGGCCGAAGCAAGCGGACAGATCGGTAAATAATACACATCGTCCATCTTTTTACCCTCGATTCCTTTCCCTTCTAACTCAGCTATTCGCTCTCCGATCTTCTTCAACCACTCGTAGAGGCTCTCAGACCCCGAGAGGTTAGTTAATTCCAGCATGCCAACGATAAAAGACAATTCGGGTATCGTTACTTTTATCATGAGTGAAACTCTCGCACCCCACTGTACCATGTGCCTTTCTTTAATATAAACCGTCGGTTCACTCGTTGCACACGGGATAAGGAAACGCACGTCTCAGCTCCTGAGAATAAGCTCTTCCATCACGTTCTTCCACCCCACCGGTCCAATACCAGCTTCTCTTCTCACGCTGAGCTTCTCCTCACCCAGGTATTCATGACTGCCGTTCGGCTTCGCCACTAAAACGGGGATATCGACTGCGCGAAGCAGGGGCAGGTCGTTGAAACTGTCACCTATTCCTATGGTCGTTATCACTGTGTATCTCTGCTTAAATAACGCATTCAGAATCTCAACTGCTTTGCCTTTATCGTTATCGCCCAGTATATGGTAGTATCTCCCCCCCAGGGTGAAATGCAATCCTCGTTCTTCTATCTTCTCAACCATCCGCTCTTTTTCCCCCGCTATGATCTTGAATGCCTCGTCATACTCACGCAGCTTGGACAGTTCAGCCTCTTCCAGACTCAGACCACTATCCACGGCGATTTCTTCAGCACTCATATCCCCGAAACCGCGTATTTTGAGGCTGCCCGCGCTCTCTTCCTCGATCTCTTTCAAGTTCCGCCTCAGCTCCTCGTAGTTCGTGCCAAGTTCTAGTACCCGATACCTTCGATCATCAGAAGATAACGCACGGTCATAGCCATAGTCAAACTCAAAATAGTCGGATTCGATGAAGATAGCGCCACCATTCTCTGAAATAAACGGGTCTTTTATCTTGAGGTGCGATCGGTACAGTTCTATTTCCGCCCTCGTTTTGGAGCTGCAGAGCACGATGGGTATCGCTCGCTTTATGAGCGCCTCAACCGTCTTCTTCACCACTTCATAGGAGTATTGTTCGTCGAGCAGTGTTCCATCCAGGTCGGTATATACAATGTAGTGCATGGTGCTCCTTGTGAGCTCATCCGGGACAGGATAAAAGAAAGAACACTAAGACAGGAAGTCAGCAGGCTGTGGCATTTCCAATTTCATGCCCTTTCTTTTCCGCACTTCCATTACTTTTTCCCCGAATAGAGCCTGCGGGATCGGCTTGAAGCCCATGAACTCGGTGCTCCATAGTGCTCGCCCCTCTGTTGCGCCCCGGATGTCACCAGCGAAGCCAAACATCTCAGCCACCGGTGTTTCTGCCTTCAACGAAACCATATCCCCCTCCGTTTTTATGTCTGTTATCTGCCCCCGTCGACCCTGTAACTCCCTCGTCACATTGCCCAGCAAATTCTGCGGAATACTGATGAAGACCTCCTGGATCGGTTCAAGGAAGGTCGCCTTCCCGAGCAGTATAGCGGCAAGTAAAGCGCTTCGTACCGCGGGAATAACCTGTGCAGGTCCCCGGTGTATCGAATCCTCGTGCAGCTTCACGTCCACCAATCTCACTTTGATCCCCCTGCACTTCTCTTTTGCCAGGGGACCCTTGAGCATCACATCCTTAAATGCTTCTTCGACCAGTTCCATCGTCTCGCGCAGATACTGAATTCCCTTGGTCATATCGATCAGGATGTTACCCTCGATGATCAGAACGACATTCTTTGCTTCATCTTTCTCCAGTCCCGCTTCAATCAGCTTGTCTCGTAACAGAACCTTGTCCTTGCCCACGGTTATACCCTCGGTTACAATCTTTTCCACGACGTTCGCACCCAGAGGTTCAACTTCAAAATAAAACTTATTATGCCGGTTGGGCGATTTTCCTTCCACAGGACCTGTTTCTGCTTCTACTGTCTCCCGATACACGACGATAGGCGGTGAAGCGATTATCGGAACGCCCTCATCATGCTCGATCCGATACGTAATGATCTCGAGATGCAACTCGCCCATTCCTGAGACCAGGTGCTCGCCCGTTTCCTCGTTGATCTCGACTCGTATCATTGGATCTTCCTTAGCCATCTTCCTGAGCACGTCGATCAGTCGAGGCAGGTCTTTCGTACTCTTCGCCTCTATAGCGACCGTAACGACCGGTTCGCTGTAATGCTTGATGCTTTCAAAGGGAACCATTTCGACCGAGGAAAGCGTAGAACCAACTATAGCATCCTTCATACCGACGAGTGCGGCGATATTACCAGCAGGTATCCGATCGACTTCTACCCGTTCCTCGCCCATATAGATCCCGACCTGCTGAACCCGGTCCTTTTTATACGTGCCCGAGACGAATAATTCCTTGCCCTTTTCGACGGTGCCGCTGAACAGTCTCCCGGTGGCTACCTCACCTGCATGCGGATCTACCGAGATGCTGGTAACCATAAACGCGACCTCACCCTCCCTCTTACAGCCGGTCATACTCTTTCCTATCTCAGTCTCAGCCTCTCCACGCCAGATCGTGGGAACACGATACTTCTGTGCCTCGATTGGAGAGGGAAGGTGCTCTACGACGATATCAAGGAGCGCTTCGTAGGCCGGGCATTTCAATGCCAGCTCCTTCATATTCCCTTGATTGCAATACTCATATACCTCTTTGAAGCTGATACCGGTCTTCTTCATCGTTTGAACGCTTACAGCCCAATTATACAGCGCAGAGCCGAAAGCCACATTGCCCTTCGAAGCGTCAAGCTTCCACTCCTCATATTTATCCTGCCTCATACCCCGTATCAGCTCATTGACCTTATCAATGATCTTGCCGAGCCGGACCTGCATCATCTGCGCATCCAATTTCAGCTCGTTGATCATCCTATCCACTTTATTAATGAAGAGAACAGGTTTCACGTTTTCCT
>RXIE01000001.1 GCA_004212135.1 Candidatus Methanophagales archaeon ANME-1-THS
CGTCAATCCTGATCTCTTCAGTCATACAGAACTCCCTCGTTCGATCGTTCTTTGGAAATCCCACATTACAATACGTACCAATCGGTCATTGGGATTTTCCATTCCTCATGCCTCCTAATACCACTTCCATCGCCCGTGATGCCGCGGCACTCCCATGTGCGATGCATTCCGGGATGTCCCGTGGGGCTTGACAATAGCCCGCCACGAAGATCCCGGCCCGGGTCGTTTCGGTCGGATTGTACGGATCTTTGAGTTTGAAGAAGTTATACTCATCCAGTTCGATTCCCAATACCTTCGCGAGGACGTCCACACCCTCACTCGGTATGAGTGCCGTGCAGAGCACGACCATATCCACGTCTAATATCTCGACTTTGTCTGAGTATGGGCTGTAGAACAGCTCCAGAGTCCCGTCCTCCTTCTCCCGTATCTCGCCGGGCTTACCCCGGATATATACCACGCCGTAATCGTCCTTTGCCCGATTCACGTACTCCTGAAATCCTTTCCCAAAACACCTCAGATCGGTATACAAGATGAAGGTCTCGACCTCGGGATGATGCTCTCTGGTAAGTATCGCCTCTTTGGTGGCGTGCATGCAGCAGACCGAGCAGCAATACGGTCGGTTATCTCTCGTGTCACGAGCGCCCACACATTGGATCCACGCGATCCGCTTCACCTCGGTGCCATCTTTTCTCACCACATGCCCGCCCGTGGGGCCTGCAGCACTGATCAATCGCTCATATTCCAATGCGGTGAGCACATTATCATAGTGCCCATAGCCATATTCTGTTATCCCCGCGGGATCAAGAGGATCAAAGCCGGTCGCAATGATGATCGCACCCACAGTCCTCTCCACAATCTCCGGCTTTTGATCATAGCGGATCGCATCCTTTCCACACACCACCTTACACAAGCCACAGCGCATACATTTCTCACGATCCAATGCGTAGATGAGCGGCACTGCCTGCAAAAAGGGGATATACGCTCCGCTGCGCACGCGAAGGTCCATATCAAATCGGTTCAGGATACCCATGGGACAGACTCGGGCGCAATCCCCGCAGCCATTGCAGAGCTCCTCATCGATGAACCTCGGTCTCCTGAGGATCTTCACCTTGAAGGAGCCAACCTCACCTTCGACTGAGATCACCTCGCTGAACGTCAGAACCTCGATGTTCTCATGGCGATAGCAATCCATCATCTTGGGGGCGAGTATGCAGATAGCGCAGTCGTTGGTTGGAAAGGTCTTATCGAGCTGCGCCATTCGACCACCGATGGAAAGTGTCTTCTCCACCAGACAGACCGTTATGCCCGCTTCTGCGAGGTCAAAAGCGGCTTGCATTCCTGCTACTCCTCCCCCGATCACCAGGACTGATTTAACTGTCATTGTTATGTGAACTCTCTCCTGGGATTTTGTAGTATTGATCAGTGGGATTGTTCATTCTGTTGTCTCCTCCAAGCCCATAGCTCGCGCCACGAAGACCTCAAATGGGACGATTTTAAGGTTGTATTCCCGCGGCCGGTTGCTCATGTGACAGGTAAAATGTATCAGGCATTTGGGACAGGTGGTAATCATTATTTGTGCGCCCGTTTCAACGCCTTCTTTCAGTCGTTCTCCTCGTATCTCTTCTGCGAAGCTATCACAATTGGTCCAGCCTGAGGTTCCGCAACATAATGAGTTCTCACGGTTGCTCGCCATCTCGACGAAATTTGGCGCGATTGCGGAGAGCACTCGCCTCGGTGGATCATAGATGCCGAGATGCCGACCCAGCCTGCAGGGATCGTGATAGGTCACCGGTGCATCTATCGTCCGGAAGTCAACCGTGCCCTCCTCTATCCGCTCTGCGAGGAATTCAGAGATATGGAGAAGCTCGAAATCGAATTCGAAGAATTCCGGATAGTCGAGCTTAAACGTCCGATAACCCTCGGGACAGGAGAAGATGACCTTCCTGGCGCCTCTGCTCTTGATGTGCTGGATATTGAGAGCTCCTAACCGCTTGAATGGCTCGATATCTCCGTTCCAGAAGAGGTCATGCCCGCAACAGACCTCATCGTTCATCACCACCGGCTCCACGTCCAGTTTATTGAGGATCTTCACGGTGCTTCGCGCGATCTCAACGGTATGGAGGCCGAGATCTCTGAAGACGATATCAAAATAGGGGAGGCAGCCCGTGAAATAGAGGATATCACCTTTATCGCGCACCTTCAGGTCTTTGGAAATCCAATAAAGCCGTTTCTGGGGAGGTGCTGAAGGGCGAGCCAACAGCCGCATCACTGAAAAGAGTTCACCATGTGCACAGATCCCCTGTTCCCGTTCGTCCCGTGCAATGCTTCTCACCCGCCTGATGAACTCCGGGTAGTCCACGCCATAGGTGCAGATCTCTTTACATCGACCGCAGGTCAAACAGGACCATACACTCAGGTCGGGTCGAACGGGTAGGCCGATCAATGCCCGTTCTACCACGCGGTCTGGCGAGTAGTCACCAAATCGGGATAAAGGGCACGCTGAGGTGCATTTCCCACATTCGACGCAATAATATGCCTTTGTCCGATTTATAGCCTCAGTTATCTTTTCCATTCCCTAAATGGCGCGCAAATTCGCCTAGCCGTTTATCAAAGCCCGGATCCCGAAGGGAGATCCACTCCAGATGGATTCTTCGTGGATCTATGCCGAGCGTTTCCAAAAGCTCTTTCGCAATCCCTACTCCCTGCTCTGCGTCGTGCCGGTCCACCTCATGCGCGGAGCAACAGTTGATCACCAGAACACCATCGACGCCCGATTCAAAGTACCGCAGGATTACTGAGGGGTCGGCATACCGTGCGCAAACCAATCTGATGGATTGCTGCTCCTGCTTCGACCCATCAAACTCCACGGCCATTGAGCGTGGACATACCTCAGACGATTCGAGGTCCCGATCCGAGTCAAGTGCAGCAAATACCTCTTCAGTACTGAAAAACCGGTGGTAAAGCGCACCGGACGGACATACCGCGACACAAGACCCACAACCTTTGCAGGCGAGATCGTTTATTGCCACGATACCTTTCTCCTCGACAAACCTGATGTTCTTATTCTCACAGGCAAGCTCACACTGCCGGCATCCACAACAGATAGCCTCATTGACCGCTACCGGAAAGGCATACTGCGCCCGCAAATCACTGTCCTCTAATCGCTTCACCGTTATGCCGCCGGGGGTCACGAATTCCACTTCGGTTATTCGTATCATCGTTTCAAAGCAGGTGGCAGGTCATTCCCCCATTTTATCTTCTCCTTCTTCAAAGAAGAAGTTTTAATAAGCTCTTCTCTCTCCACCTTTACCGAAACGAAATCCTCAAGCAGGTTAAAAAGTGCTTCACCCTTCTTCGAACGAATAATGACGGTCGAGGAGCCTTCAGGTGAGCCCACAGAACCTACAGATATATCTGCCAGCCTCGCGGTGAAATCGTCACAATAAAAACAATTAGTCCGGATCGCATCCTCCAGAGCAGCCACTTTACACGACCGCTCTTCGCCATTGCTCCGGACGATAAATCGCCCTTTCCGTATCTGTACTTTCTCCGCTCCACCAAGTTCCAGCCCGAGCAACTCGCGTGTCTTATCCGCGAGCAGATCATAGTCAAAATTCTCGAAACAGAACAACCCGATCGTTATGATATCGATCGCTTCGATCTCTTTGAGCAGCGCGAGCTGCAATTTCCTCACGGCTCGTATCTCACACGGGGTACCCACGATTGCGATCCTCCGCTTCCCCTCTTTGATCGCCTCGCCGAGCTTCGAGACCATCGGCGCGGCCATGTATTTCGTGCCCTTCGCTTCCTGTATCTCCTCCGGAGATGCCGCTATGCTCGGTTCTGCTCGGAAGCCACCGGTTCGAAGTGCAACGATGGCACATTCAAAGAACGCGTTCTTCAGGCCTGCGAGCAGCAAACAGGTTACCACACCGCCGTCTTGACCTCTTACCCCGCGGGAGCCCGCGGTCAGCGTCCGCACGATGCCAAGTTCAGGATCACGGTCACCCTCGAGGAACGTATCTTCCAGCTTCCTCTCGTCTGTTTCGGTCATCGGGCAGACATCGTGGCAGATACCAGCCTCGCCACACCGGACCACATCTTCAAAGTCTAAGGAGCATTCTTCGACCAGTTCCGGTCTTCCTTTCAGAACGATATGTTCACAGAAAGACGCACAGGCACCACAATACGTGCAGAAATCCTTATCAATAACCCGTTCTTTTAAGAGCTTGAAACCACCACTCCGTCTCACCAGGGGCACAAAATTCTCGAACATCAGCACCTCTCTCGGTCAGCCGCCCACCCCCAG
>RXIE01000174.1 GCA_004212135.1 Candidatus Methanophagales archaeon ANME-1-THS
CCTTTAGCACGATATTCCCCTTTCCTTTCTTTCCGTAATCCGAACACGCCTCGTTTGGACAAAAGAATTCGTCTAAGTTTGCTTCTCCCATTTCGCCGAGCCCTTAGCATTCCTTATGGAAATATGGGTTATATATAACTTTCTGCATAATTGGGACACGACCCGAAAACCACAAACCCTTCTATATGGGTTATGCCATCGCCTTCTCTACCTACGTCTTCTATTGCCACATCGTAGGTTTCACCAACCTCGATGGGTGAACTAAATCCCCTTCTTTCTCTGTTTTCCATACCTTCAAACCTCCTAGTCTCTATACTCGTTTTTGGCTCGTGATGCCAGGAAAAAATCGCTTCCTTTCTGAAAAATGCACTTATTCCTCGCGACCACATACTAACGCTCTATGCTCTGCCCTATAAATACCCCCACCCTATTCGCAGTTGTAACACATCCTTTTATTGCCGCTCCAGGTTTATCAAGAAGTGATAAGGGGATTTTTAGACCTCTCCCCGATTTGACATGCGGGAACCAGACCCTCAACCCATAGGATGAACGGTAGACTCGAAGCAGAATGCAGAGAGAGAAGAAATGGCTTATTCTTGCCGCGGTGATGTTGGGCAGCATTATGGGCCCGATTGACGCAAGTGTGGTGAATGTGGTGCTGCCCACAATTACTGATTTCTTTCAGACCGAGCTCGTAACCGCGCAATGGGTTCCTATGATCTATCTGCTTATGATCAGCAGTTTGCTGCTTACCTATGGTCGTTTGGGCGATATACTGGGATATCGAACGATTTATCTCTCAGGCCTGGCGGGCTTTATCCTCTCCTCCGCACTCTGTGGCTTTTCGAGAAGCATTGAAATACTGATTGCGGCTCGCGCGCTGCAGGGTCTGACTGCGGGAATGACGATGGCGGTCTCTTATGCGATTGTTGTGGCTGCATTCCCGCCCTATGAGCGTGGCAAGGCACTTGGGATCACGGCGACCAGTATTGCCGTGGGTCTTGCGATTGGTCCTACCCTGGGCGGATTTGTTGCCGTGTATCTGGGGTGGCGCTTCATTTTCTACATCAATATCCCGATAGGAATCGCAGGACTTCTCTTAGCGGCACGGGTAATACCCGGGCATTCAATGGAGAACGAGGAGGGTAAGCAGAGACTCGATCTGGTCGGTGCAGGTACAGCGTTCTTCGCCTTGTTTTCTTTCCTCTTCTCAGTTAATCGCTGGCAGACACTTGCTCTTCAGACGAGAATGGCACTCCTATTTGTTCTTTTCTCTGCCGCTCTGCTCTTTTTATACACCGAGCGGCATGTCGTCCAGCCGATGGTCAATCTCGGTTTATTCAAAACGAAAACCTTCTTATTCGCCAATCTCAGTTCGATGTTGAACTTTATGTCCCAGTATGTGCTGGTATTTCTTACACCCTTTTATCTGCAACGCATACTGCAGTATACGCCCGATCAGATCGGTTTGATCATGGTCTTCGCCCCTCTCGTGGTGCTTATGGTCGCGCCATTCAGTGGCGCACTTTCAGATCGGATCGGGACGCGGGTATTATGTGTACTCGGCGCGGGGATCTGTGCACTTGCCCTGTTCTTGATGGCACGCATCGGCGTCACGCATGCACTCGATGTCGCGTGGCGTATCGCGTTATTTGGCCTGGGCACCGGGTTGTTCCAATCGCCAAACAATAGTGCGGTAATGGGGAGTACTCCGAAGCGGTATTTAGGCGTGGGGTCAGCGATATTAGCAACGATGCGAAATGTGGGTATGGTTCTGGGAATAGCCACAGCGGGCGCGGTCGTTGCCTATCGTATCCCCCTTTATGCCCCTGGTGATGATACCGCCTTCTTATTTGCTCTGCATGATGCGTATATCGCAGGCGCGATCTTCACCAGTATTGCCGCTTTTACCTCTTTGATCCGCTATAAGGATGAGATCAGCGCATAAACGCCCTGGCGAGAGCACCATCCGCGAGAGAGTCCCCCGGTCTGTTCAACGAGCTCGGGATCTCGAGAATCCTCAACGGATCTTCAGCCCTTGTCACTTCTCCCGCGTGATTGGTCACCGTGCCTATCGATCCAGGAACTCCTTCTCTTCGTTCCGTCGGTTTGCTTTTGTGCTTTTTACTTCGGGGAACATTCTTTTGGTATACTCAATCCCTTTCAGACATACTTTTGCCCCGATTACACAGATACTTGCCTCAATCACGCATTTATAAAACTCCTCGTCAAGTCTTTGGACCTCCAGTAAGCACCGTTCAGCCTCCTTCGCATAGCGTTCACCGAGCGTTACATAATGCTCATGCTCCTGCTGATACCACTTCAGGTCCTCAAGCGCCTTTTTCGCTGCCTCCACCCACATCCCGCCCTCCTGGATGAATATCCGTTTCATCGGCTTGTATCGGGTGCGCAGCGACCCCAAATAAAAACGTTTCTCCTCCACCTTACGGATCATGAGCTATCCAAATCGCGCTAACATTTATCTTTTTCGGGCTTGGAGTCAGAACCTTAAGTCCCTGGTCTTGTCATGGATCGCCCTACCCGCGTGCAACAGCCGAAGAGGAGGGCTTTTTGAGTTGGGTTGTTATAAATATGCAAGTAATGAACTCAATGAGTGAAGAATGAACAAACGGCAAAAGAGGGAGGGACTGAGATGATGGGATTGAACGACTTCGAGAAAGAGCTTAAATCGACTGTGAAATCACTTTCACCGGCAATAGCGCTGATACTTTTCTTTCAGCTCGTCTTTTTACGAATGCCCCTTCCAGAGTTTATCCAGATAGTCCTCGGATTACTCTGTGCGGTACCTGGCTTTGTACTCTTTGTCCAGGGTGCGAAGCTCGGACTTCTACCGATAGGTGAACGGGTCGGTACGTCGTTGATAGAGCGGCGTGCGCTTTTTCTGATCTTGCTCTTCGGATTCCTTTTAGGCGCGGTGCTCACCATAGCAGAGCCTGACGTACGGTTGTTAGCATATCAGATTGACAAGGTGATGATATCTGACATCTCCCGTGGTGAGATCATCGCTGTCACAGCACTGGGACTGGGGATATTTGCTCTTATCGCCCTTCTCAGGATCGTGTTTGATACCCCCATTGAGTATATCCTCGTTCCGGGCTACCTCATCTGCTTGATCTTAGTGCTCATCACGCCCGAGGAGTTTCTGGTCAAAGCCTTTGATATGGGCGCGGTGACGACCGGTCCACTGACCGTTCCCTTTTTGATCGCTCTCGGAGTAGGAATGGCATCCGTTCTTGGCGGAAGGACACGGCTCAAGACTGGGTTTGGCATTCTTGCTGTTGGGTCTATAGGACCAATCATGGCAATCTTGATCTGGGGTATCCTCAGGGGGTGGCTATGATCGAACAAACACTCGAAGTTCTTCTCGAAGTCGTTGGAGCTATCACACCCGTGCTGGCTTTAATCCTCTTCTTTCAGATCGTCGTGCTGAGAAAGATACCTCCGGAGATCAAAAATATGCTCTTCGGAGTTCTGATGGCGGTTTTCGGATTCTTCCTGTTTCTTCTGGGTGCAAAGATGAGTCTGCTCCCTATGGGAGAGCGGATTGGAACTGTTCTCTCCGAGTGGGATATGCCCTGGGTGGTTCTCTTCACCCTTGTATTTGGGATTACCGGTATTTTTGCCGAGCCTGCAGTTAAGATTCTGGCATACGAGATAGAGGAGGCCTCGTCGGGCTCTATACGCAAAAGTTTCATCATTCCGACCATCGCACTAGGGGTTGGATTTGCCCTGGTCTTCGGGACGTTACGGATCTTCCGCGAGCTCTCGCTCGCCTGGGTCCTGATACCCGGGTATCTACTCATCCTCCTCTTAACTCGCATCAGCCCAAAGGAATTTGTTCCGATGGCATACGATGCCGGCGCGGTGGCTACCGGGCCCATAGCGACCACCTTTGCCCTGCCGATGATGACCGGTATGGCTATTGGCTTACGGGGTGGTGGAGCTGGCATTTTGGGGCTTGGGACCGTGGGATTAATTGCCATGTGTCCAATAATCTTTATGTTGTCCCTGGGTATTATCCTTAATCAGAGGAAGAGGAAGAAGAGAAATGCGTAGCGAGTGCACGTTTCAGTTAATCGTTGTGGTTGTTGAAACCGGACGCGCGAGTGCGCTTATGGAAGCGGCGAGAGCAGCAGGTGCAGAAGGCGGTACGGTACTTCACGGGAGGGGGACTGGTATCCATGAACAGAGTAAGTTTTTGGGCATTCCAATCGAGCCGGAAAAGGAGATACTTATAATTCTGATCGAAGAGACTAATACCGAGACCGTGCTTGAAGCTTTGGTGACGGCTGGGGAATTGAATAAACCGGGCAAGGGAATTGCTTTTGTGCTGGATGTCGCTATGATTGCGGGAATTTGCCACCGGGGCAAGAAGGTCTCTTCTTTGAGGGAATAAGTTTCAGCCTGCGGTAATCTCCCTGGGACCGATTCGGATCACCTGGAAAGGAAACAGAGAATGACCATGAGGGACGGTGGGTTCTGCATCCGCGCTGCGATAAAATGCACGTACGCATGCTCATCCTGTTCCTCGTTGACGTATCTTTACATAAGTACGAGACCATAAGGTACTAAAGTGAGAGGGATGATGAATATGGAAGAACCAAAAGGACCGAGGTGCCAGAGTTGCGGTATGCCGATGACTAAAGCCGCAGATTTCGGCACAAATGCGGACAGAAGCAAAAATGAGGAATACTGCATATTCTGCTATGCGAACGGAAGATTCAGAGACGAAGGTATCACCATGGAGGAAAAGATTGAGAAGAACGTCGCCATGGCGAAGAAAATGGGCTGGCCTGAGGATAAGGCTCGAGAAATGGCCAGCACGACAATCCCGAACCTCAAGCGATGGAAGAAGTGAAGAACGAGAGTGCTTGAAGGCTTCATGTACTCCGCATCTTCTGAATAATCATATCGCTTCTTTCAGAGCCGCTGCGGCTCCTGGGGATACTCGCGAGATAAAAAGCCACTCAGTGGATATACGAGCGATGCAGCACAAGACCTACCACGCTCGGGCTCGTATGCACTGGTACGTTAGTGAAAAAGAGGATGAAGCTGATGCCGACGCGGTGAAGAGAGACCGCATCACACTATCCGTTCACCATAGCAATTGATGCCCATGAACTTCTCACGGTACGATTTTAATAGCGGCGTCAGCTTTCGTGCCGGCGCTTGCACCTTCCTGAGCCGCTCTTTGAGCTCCACATCACTTAACCTCACATTCAGCCTTCTCCGGGGGATGTCAATCTCGACGATATCACCATTCTGGAGAGCACCGATCGCTCCACCGTTATACGCTTCCATCTCCACATGACCAATACAGGGTCCCGTGGTGCCACCTGAGAATCGGCCATCCGTGACTAACGCGACGCGTTTATACCCCGCGCCCATGATCGCATCAGTCGGCGTGAGCATCTCAGGCATGCCCGGTGCGCCCGCCGGACCCTGGAATGGCAGGATCACCACATCGCCCTCCGCAATCGCGCGCGCTTCGATCGCGTCGAGTAACTCCGTTTCGGTATAAAAGACCTTCGCAGGGCCTGAATGGACCATCATGCCCGGGTCAACTGCGGTCTGTTTGATGACCGCGCTGTGTGCAATATTCCCCTTGAGTACCGCTATACCGCCCTCCTGGAAGTAGGGGTTATCCAGCGGTCGGATAACCTCGTCATCGAGCACCTTACCGTCTGCCGCTAGCTCCTTGATTGATGTGCCGGTCACTGTTGGTGAATCCTTGAGCATATCGCGCAATCGATTGAGAACCGCGGGAATACCGCCCGCTCGGTCGATATCCGCCATCTCATAGGGTCCCGCGGGAATGATCTTGCATATATTCGGCGTCTCACGCGCGATCGCATCAAACCGATCAACCTCGATCTCAACACCCGCCTCCCGCGCGATTGCGGGTATATGTAAGACGGTATTCGTCGAGCCGCCCATCGCCATATCCACCCGAATCGCGTTCTCAAACGCGGCTCTGGTCATGATATCCCGGGGCTTACAATCCTCGTTCACTAATGCCACGATTCGTTTGCCCGTTTCGTACGCCTGTTTTCGCTTTAACGGATCGGTCGCTAAGGTCGTGGCACACCGAGTGAGTGACATGCCCAGTACCTCGGTAACCGTTGCCATGGTATTCGCGGTATAAAGCCCGACACAGGAACCCGCACCACAGACCATATGCGGAAGAAATCGTTCTGCCTCCTCGGCTGTCATCTTACCGCCTTTGACCTTGCCAACGAGACCAAAACCTTCAATCGGGTGATGTTTCTTCCCCGCTACAACGTTCGCCTTCATGGGTCCGCCAGTAAGCATAATCGCAGGTAAATTGAGCCGCCCCGCAGCCATTAACATCCCTGGCGTAATTTTATCACAGTTGGTCACGCCAACCCAGCCATCCAACGAATGCGACAACGCCATGATCTCGATATTATCCGCGATATGCTCGCGGCTGGGAAGGCTGAGCCGCATCTCCACAAACATCGCGATACCATCACAGACACCCGGAACGCCCCATTCGAGGGGCACACCACCTGCATCCCGAATTCCCCGTTTTACGTCCTGGGTTAGTTCGTTCAGATGGATATGTCCGGGCACAATATCGTTATAACTATTCGCCACGCCGATAAACGGCTTGCCCGGTTCAAAATCCTCTTCCGTGAGGCCGGCGGACAATAATAACGCACGATGCGGTAGGGTCTCAATATGCTGCTTTAAGACATCTGATCTCATGCTCATACACCAAGATCAGAAAGCGAGGCGCGCTATAAATACCTGTATGAAGCGGCTACACAAAGAGCTGGTAGCTCGCACGATTAGGGCAGCAATCCGGTGCATCGCCAGTTTATCTCCGCAGTCTTTGTATCCTCATACACGACACATGCGGGATTGCAGCCTTCTTTCGGCGTGAAAGGATCGAGATCGATCCACCAGGTTCGCGTGTATTCGTTGTACATGCAGGCATCAGTTAACCTTCCTATCTGTACGCAGTCACTATTCCGGGCGATTGCCATCGCTTCTTCGATCGTCATTTTGGATGTCTGATAGTAGCTCTGGGTAATCATGTCCCACTTCCCATCAAGTACCGCACCAGTCACGGTCCCATTGATTACCGTAATAACTGCGGTATGCGGGGTGATCACCTGTGCCAGCACCTGTCCGGTCCGATCGCCGTAGCCCGCATGCCGTGACTTGAACTCAAAAACAAACACCCAGCAGGAGGGGCAGCGCAGGACGATGGTCTGATTATAGACCAGGTCAAAGCCATCAAACCGGTAGGTCGGCGAGTTCTCGACAAATTCGCGAGCTATCGCTTTACTTTCCGCTTCAGTAATTCCTCGTTCCGGTTCGGAAGTTATGCACCCCGTGCTGAAACTTATTCCAAGCAGTGTCAGGAGCATGAGTACCAGTTTGAGCTTCTGACGGCCCCCGGCAAATCCTTTCGGTTGATTCATAGCCATCATCCTGATTCGTTGCTGTTGTCGAGTACAATTCCTGTTCTTCTCTGCATAAAAGGCTTTGGTAAGCTACGAATGAGGTTGCAGCTATAGATGGGTTTAAAACCCGGCAGAACAAACAGAGAGTGGATGAACCGACCGAAGAGGACAAATGAAACGGCCGATGATGCGGATGCCACGGAAGAAAAACTGCTCATCTTACCGTTGAATGATACAAACTCGAAGAAGATCTCCCAGGTTATTGCGAGTGATACCGCACGGAGTATCTTAGAGGTGCTCGCATCCGCACCACATTCAGCATCAGAGATAGCACGACAACTCGGCATTCCCTTGACCACCGTCCAATACAATCTTGAGAATCTCTGTGACGCCGGGCTGGTGAGGATAGCACGCACGAAATACAGCAGGAAGATGAAACCTGTGAAGCTCTACGAACCGCAGCGTAAATTGGTGGTCATCGCGCCCGTGAAGACGACCCGAAAGGAGGTCATCGCTGCGTTGAAACGATATGTACTGGTAATCGCCGTTGCGGTCGTTGGCTCGGGTGCGATAGAACTGCTGGCGATCAGGATGAGGCGAGCCGCGGATGAAGCAGTCATGAGGTCAGTACCAGAGGGGGCTGGTGAAGCGCCACCCGTGTATGCACCGCTCCCGACACCCGCGACGGAAAAAGCATTAGGGGGTATTCCGGGCTTCGATTTCTTTGCTCATCCCGGGCTCTGGTTCCTCTTCGGGTGTCTGTTCGTCATACTGGTGGTGTTCCTCATTGAATATCTCGGCCGAAGAAGGGCTTGAGAAGAATTAACCTGATATTAAAGGCCCAAATAACTACGAACGGATTCGTAGCCATGGAAAACGGTATATAACCCCTCAAGCTACCTTGTCGGTGCGCCCATACCATGCGCACCAGAACTGTTCAAAATTGAGGAGGTGAAAGAAAAGATGAAAAGGATCTGGATACTAAGCGTGATCGCGATTCTGGCGTTATGCGCGTCAGGTATAAGCAGCTTTGGGAGGATCTCAGTGGTAAGCGCAGTAAACAGCGAAGACACGACCACCATATCCGTCTCAGGGACCGGGATTAGAGAAACCACACCAAACCAAGCAACAGTACATCTCGGCGTGGAAACGCAATCGGCGCACGTGACCGACGCGCTAGAAGAGAACTCTATAAAGATGCAATCAGTGATAAATGCAATGGAAAAGCTTGGCGTGCCGAAGGAGGAGATAGAGACGAGCTATTTCAGCATCTATCCGATACGAGATTACGAAAAACGGGGTGAAGAGATCATTGGATACCAGGTTACAAATGAGATAATAATTGAACTGCGTGATCTGGATATAATCGGCGACGTGATCGATACCGCGATCGCTTCGGGTGCGAACCGAGTAACAGGGGTAGAATTCGAGTTAAGCGAAGCTGAAGAGCAGAAACTACGCCAGGAAGCGCTCAAAGCAGCGTGCGATGATGCACGAAGGAAAGCAGATGCCATAGCGAGTGGACTGGGGCTTACAATCGTTGGCGTGTCCACAGTGAGGGAAAGCAGCGTCTATATCTATCCATACCGGGCCGGCGGCTTCGACGACTATGCCATGATTAGTGCAATTCCGATCTCGATACCGCCACCGATCGAACCGAGAGACGTGCACGTCAGCGCTACCATTGAGGTGGTCTATAGATGTCAGTAATACTGATTATGCATACAAGCGAAATTGGGCGTAGCCTTGTCCACAGAAAGGCTATGCCACCCTCTTTTATGATTAAACGGCACCCGATAGCTTACCTTATAGCTGCTGCCGCATATGACCCAGCGCCTTCTCCCAGTAGTACCTGGCCGCTGCTCGGATGCCCGCGATCTCCTCAGGGCTTAGGTCCCGAACCACGTCTCCGGGGCTGCCCAGGATCATACTCCCCGGTGGAAAGGTCTTACCCGGGGTGAGCAGTGTCCCGGCACCAATTATACAGCCCGCGCCGACCGTAACGCCATTGAGGATTATAGAACCCATACCGACCATGCAGCCGTCTTCGATCCTGCAACCATGAAGAATCGCCCCATGCCCCACCACGCCGTACTCGCCGATCCAGGTGTCATGGTTCATGTCCCCATGCACGACGCAGTTGTCCTGGATATTCGTCCACGACCCGATATGGATCGCATAAGGATCGCCTCGGATTACCGCATGTGGCCATATACTGACATGATCGCCCAGTTCCACGTTCCCGATGACCACACTCAGCGGGTCGATATAAACCGGCTCGCCCAGTTTGGGATTAAAGCCCTCGAATCCACGAATAGTGCCCGTCACGTTACCTCAACTCCGGTAGTACCAGTACCTGTTCAGTATCTGCAGGTGGTTAGTCCGTGCTTCTCGAAATAACGCTGATGATACTCCTCCGCTCGCCAGAATTGCAATGCGGGCTTTATATCCGTCACGATAGCGTTTTTGTATCTCCCGGATAGCTGCAACTGCTCTTTTGAGGCACGAGCCACAGCTTCCTGTTCCGCCGTGTGATAAAAGATCACCGATCGGTACTGGCTTCCTGTGTCCGGACCTTGCCGGTTGAGTGAGGTCGGATCATGGATGCTCCAGAATACACTCAATAGGTCCTCATACAAGACGAAGGACGGATCATAGACCACCTCGACTACTTCTGCATGCCCCGTCTTCCCTGAACACACATCCGCGTAGGTCGGATTCCTGAGCCAGCCGCCCATGTACCCAACTGAGGTCGAGATAACGCCCTTTACGCACTGAAATGCCGCTTCAACACCCCAAAAACAACCTGCACCAAATGTGGCTTTTTCCATTCCCGCATCGCCTCCATGTTGTGCCGCCCTGGAGAAGGGCTGCTCGATGCGTACTAAGCAGCCAGTCATGATAAATAATCGTGATTCGCGTTACCCAAAAGGAATTAAAAAAGAGGAACAAAAAAACAAATGATGGTGAAAAAGAAGAGAGGGAAGAAAGCAAAGGGGAACGGGCGATTGCTCAGAGCGGTAGTCGGTATCCTGCTGGCGTTGATCATGCTCGGGTCGGTGATTGCCGTCCTCTTGCAGTTCTGAAGGCGCGAGTTATCCAGCGGTATCTTATCCCTATCGTGGATGCCGAAGGCATGGGTCCTGAACTACGTTTCTATACCTTTTAATTGTACACGGTGAGATAGTTAACGTAACAAGCACGAGAAGGTGTTGCTCCTATGGATTTTATTCAGGAAAAGATCACCACGATACATGATTTTTGTATTGACGAAGCGAGATTGAATAAGTTACTTGAGGATGTGGTGAGAGAGCGCCCGGTCGCAGTGGTCATTCCGATGCTTTATCAAGAGATTCATACCCCTTCGTTGGGGAATATCATCACCCAGGTGAATAGGTGCAGTTATATTCACGAGGTTATTATTGCATTAGCAGCCGCGGACACCGCCGAGTTCGCGAAGGTCAAAGAGTACTTCCAGCGCCTGAATCGCCCTCACCTCCTTGTCTGGAACAACGGTCCTAACATCCAGGACGTGCTGTTATCATTAAAGGAGCGAGGTATTGACCTCAGCATGTTTGCGGGTAAAGGAAAGGATGCATGGATCGCAGCGGGAATTGCGAGCCTCGATTCCTATGCTCTCGTGCTCCACGATGCCGACATTGTGAGCTATACCAGTCTTCTCCCCGCGAAATTACTATTCCCCATCGTTGAACCGGAGCTTGACTTCTTCTTCAGCAAAGGCTATTACGCACGAATCAACTTTGATACCCGGAATATCTACGGACGAGTCTTCCGTCTCTTCATGCGCCCGTTACTCGATGCGCTAAGGGTGAAGATTCATGGTTCTGATTTCCTTGAGTATCTGTGCGCCTTCAAATACCTCCTTTCCGGTGAATTTGCACTGACCAGCGATCTCGGCCTGAACCTCCGGGTTCCGGGAGACTGGGGGTTAGAAATTGGGATACTCGCAGAGGTCTATAGGAACGCGGCATCCAAACGAATCTGCCAGGTAGATCTGGGCTATTACGAGCATAAGCATAAAGAGATCGGTGATAGCTCGGCTCGCGGTCTTTCAAAGATGACCTACGATATCATGAGAATGATACTGCGGGCACTCACTGAAATTGATTCTATAGATATCTCACGGGAATTCTTACTCAGTTTGCAGGTCTTGTATAAACGAACGGCTCAGAACCTCGTCAGACAATACGATGCCGATGCGATCTGTAATGATCTGAGGTATAACAGACATGAGGAAGAGACGATTGTGGACCTCTTTTCAAAACTGGTCCTCGAAGCGGGCGATTCCTATATCCACGAGCCAACCGGGATATTGCTGCCCGATTGGCTGCGCGCTATATCCGCTATGCCGAATATCAGGAAAAAACTGAGGGCCGCAGCAGAACTCGATGCGGAAATTAAACCATAACCGATTCCATCCATCTCTGCTCCCCCTCCCACCCCCTTATCTTCCTGTCACTCGTTATACATTATTTGCAAGATCATGGGTAGGCGCGACGTAGTTCGTATCTTGAGACTGCCACTCTCCTTCGGGAAAAGGGAAAAGGGAAAGGAAGAGAAAAAGGAGCTAGAAATTTCCGAACTGGACTTCGAACGGTTCAGGCAGATCGATGAGCGGCTTTTGACCACCTTCCCCGAGAAGAGCGCTCTCGAAACGATCTTAAAGAAGGCCCGGTTGAGTTTGCCTGAGTTGAGGGCGATTGTAAAGCTCATTGCTGAGATCGAGTCAAAAGCACAGAGCTTGCTCGGCGAAAGGATCGGGGTTCGGGTGATAGCAGGGGAAGAGATTGGCATTAAGGTGATCACCCTCGTGGCTCGGGAAGAGAAGCGGAGGAAATTGTTGTCCCTCACCAAGGCGGGTACCATAGCAGGCTCACCGCACAAGGTCCATTCACAGCTCATCATTAACCTCCTGGGCACCCAGTGGAGTGTGGTGGATAAATCGCACCATGCTGAGATCTATGCCATGATTATTGCGCAATGTCTGGGTCACATCGCGCTCGTCTATCCAGAGGTATGCGCTAAACTCTCAATCAACCCCACAAAATTAGCCGACGAGATGATAGAGCGCTATAAAGAGGTCTTTGGTGCCCGGGAGCTCTGGATTAATATGCACAAGGTGCTCGCGACGAAGATTGGGCAACTGATCATCGGTGAAAAGACCTACAACGCAGGTGCACGGTGGATAATCGATTACGATTTGCCCCAGGCGCCCCCGGAGAAGGAAAGTGAACGGCTGAGAGAGGAGCCTACCGAGAAGATCCATGCGCTCAAGCGAGAACAATTACCCATGCTCGCTGGCTGGCAAGCCGAGGCACTTATCACGGACAACAGAGCGGTTGCTGAGCAGATAGAAGCCTATGTGGCGGTGATCTGTAAGGAACCACTCAGGGCGCGCTATCAATCCGCCGTGGCAGATTTCGTGCGTGCCGCCGGTACGGTAACCGCAGGAGTCAGGTGAAGACCATGGGAAGGAAAGCGTGCGCGTGTGTATACCCACCCAACTTTTGAGTCGCTCGACACAAACGGGTGAATAAAACCCTCATTGCTCTTTGACGATCGCTCTATCTTTATTTGGATGAGCTCAACTAATTAAAAAAAAGAGGTGGAAAGAGATGGCACTGTTGAGTGAAAAAGTGAGACAGGAGGTGGAACACATCCTCGAAGGATTGAAAGGGGGTGTAAAATTGGTCGTTTTCACCCAGGAGTTCGAATGTCCAACCTGTGAAGACAACCGGATGCTGATGGAGGAGCTCGCAGCATGCTCCAGTAAAATACAGATTGAGGTCCTGGACTTTGTGCGAGATAAGGAGAAGGCGGAGCTGTACAAGCTTGATAAGATACCAGCAACGGTGGTCGAGGGGAAGGAAGATTACGGCATACGATTTTATGGCGTTCCGGGCGGATATGAATTTGCCTCGCTCCTCCATGCCATAACAATGGTCTCTTCTGGAAGCTCCACTCTTTCACCAAAGACGAAGGAGCAGCTCAAACGGTTGTCCAAACCGGTCCATATCCAGGTATTCGTCACGCATACATGCCCCTATTGCCCCGAGGTCGTGCAACTGGCGCATGAGATGGCACTGGAAAGCCCGTTGATCACCTCGGATATGGTGAATGCCGCGGAATTCCCGCATTTGAACCATAAATATGATATCTTCGTCGTGCCCAAGACGATCATAAATGAGACGATACAATTCGCAGGCGCGGTGCCCGAATCGGAATTTCTAAAGCACGTGCTGAAAGCCGAAAAGAGATAAATGGAGTTCATAGTACCTGCTGAACTGAAAGCGGTGCCCGTAGAAGAGGCAAAATGCTACGACGTGATTATTATTGGCGCTGGCCCCGCGGGGATGACCGCTGCGGTATATGCCGCCCGTAAAAAGCTTGATACGCTGGTGATCAGTAAGGATGTGGGGGGCCAGACACTCCTCGCTCCGGGCGTCGAGACCTATATGGGCTATCAATACATAACCGGGGCAGAGTTGATGCGTAAATTTGAGGAGCAGGTCAGGCAGTTTCCCATTGCGTTAGAGATCAATGATGAGGTCGTCAAGCTCCTCAGAGATGAGAACCGCTTCACCGTGCGCACCGCGACCGGGAAGAAGTTCACGGGTAGATCGGTCATCATTGCCTCGGGCAGACGTGCACGATCCCTCAATGTGCCACGGGAGAGGGAGTTGATAGGGCGAGGCGTGAGTTATTGCGCGACCTGTGATGCGCCCCTCTTCGGGGGATTGGATGTTGCGGTCGTCGGGAGCGGTAATCCCGCTCTTACCGCGGTAAACGAGCTTACGAAGTGTGCACGAAAAGTTTACACGATTGCCCGGTCCGCAATAAAGGCGGACGCGGTATTGAGAGAGAAGGCTGAAAGATCGGGTAAGGTTGAATTCGTGGTGGGCTATGCGGTAAAGGAGATCCAGGGGGGAGATAAGGTGGAACGTATCGTTCTTAAGCAAACTGCGGGTGATAAGGAACTCGTCCTCGATGTCCGCGGTGTTTTTATAGAGATCGGGGCCACGCCCAATGTTGCATTCGCAAAGGAGCTGGCAGAGCTGAGTGAATCGAACGAAATACGAGTGGATTGCGACTGCAAGACGAGTGTTGCGGGGTTATTTGCCGCGGGCGATGTAACAACGGTACCGGAAAAACAGATTATCATAGCGGCCGGTGAAGGCGCAAAAGCAGCGCTCAGCGCGTATCAGTATCTCATCGAGGCCTAAAAAGAAGGAAGGGGGCGCGGATATCCGCGCCTTCTGGATCGATAGGGGACGAGGAGCCCGGATGTGAGCTACATCTCCGGCGTTATCAATTCAGTCTTCACGAATTGTTCGTATGCTTTTGGATCCATGCCCTCGCCACACTTGGAGCACCAGTAGGCCCCGGACTTGCCGAGCTGATCCCCGCGACTATCCAATGTCTTGAATGAGAACCCTAAACCTTTCTTCTTACATTTCTCACAAAACCCTTCCGTTTCTGTAGCAACCATTTCAAAGGCACCAAGCTTTTTCCGATACTCAATCTTTTTGCCCGGTTTGAGCTCCCAGCCAGGTGGGAAAGGTCGGTATTTTTCCTCCATTTGCCGCTTCACCTCAGGTTAACAGTGATGCGAGGATGCATATAGAGATATCGAATTATTCTCGCGAGCACGTAAAAATCGAAACATTTTTATATCCCTAAACGAATAAAATTACCACAATAGAAGGAGTTTTTCAAATGGCATTCCTGTCCCCGCCCGTAAAAACGGACAAAATACCGGATCCTAATGCCTGCCCCTATCTCGCAGTAGACCGTTTCGGGCAGCCAATTTGCGAGGCACAATCGGCTATGGAGGAATACCTACCGGGACTGTATCCCGTGCGTACAGGAGATACATGTCTCGACACTGCGGGAAATTGGATCGACTGCCACTATTTCAAGAGAGCAAAGCTCCTCTAGCATGAGCCCCTCCAGAACGGTGAGTAACACGTGTGTTCTTAAACTGCAGAGCGTATAGAAGAGGTGTCTCTCAGGTAAAATGCAGGCACCCCACGAACAGTTCCAGTGCGCTGAAGCAATCGTCGAGCTACAGGACGAGCTCGTATATAAGCGGAGAATAGAAAAACGATACCGGGTGAAGGAGTTAGACCAGCGGATACGAAGAGAACGAACGAAGAGCGAGGCGAAGATCATTTCAGAAGCGAGACGAAAAGGCGTGCCCACACCCATCATCCTCGATATCGACGAGTACGAATTGGTGATGGAACGGATCGATGGACAGGTCGCGAAGGCCGTGATTGACGAGGGGATAAGTGAACAGATAGGCGAGTTCGTCGGCATCCTGCACAGAAACGGGATTATTCATGGCGATTTGACCACCTCGAATATCATCGTGGGGAGCGATAACCGCATCTACTTCATCGATTTTGGGTTAGCCTTCATCGAATCGAGCACGGAAGCTCAGGGCGTGGACGTCCATGTCTTCTTCCAGAGCCTTAAGGGCACCCATGAAGCGCATGAGCGATTGAAAGAGGCGTTTATAACGGGCTACAAGCGTACGTTCGCACGTGCCGCGCAGGTGCTTACACGAGTAGAGGAGATAGAACGCAGAGGGCGATATGTGGAACGATAAAGAGTATCGGCAAACTCGTTAGTATATGTTAATAGATACGGGGTAAGTGGCGTGTCGGTCGTTGAATACCTTCCTTAAGAGATTCGGTGCGAGCGCCCCACTATGATCCTGAATTCAAAACCGTTACACTGGGTATCCACCGAAAATTAAAACCTATTTTAGGGCTGCAGGAAGAGCTGGGATAACTACTGCATCCTCGTCCGGATCGGTTCCAGGACCGCATTGAGATACCGCACCGCATTGGTCTTCACATCTAATGGGTGTAACTCGCCCGCTACATAATCGCGTTCGAGCTCATTGTATCCTTCGTAAGAGACGTCTCCACCATGCTTGTCGCTTCGTTCGATGACCACCGTGCCGGTCTCTTTGCTTAGAAATATCATGTGCTTATAGATCTGCAGTACCGGATTGCCCTCGGTGATTTGAGGGGGACAGAAGGCACCCATCAGTTTCTGTTCCACACGCTCCGCAGGCTCATCCACCGCGATATAATTGCCTTTGGAGGAGGACATCTTCTCACCATCCAGGCCGATCAAGAGCGGGGTATGAATACAGATAGGAGCTCTAAAACCGAGCTTGGGGAGATGCTCACGTGCAAGCATGTGTATCTTCCGCTGATCGATCCCTCCGACTGCCACATCGATATCCAGGAATTTTATATCCACCGCTTGCATCAACGGATAGATCATCTGGGATACTTTGCGATCTTCTTTGCTGCGGGAGAGCTCATCCATACTCCTCTTCGCCCGCTTCTCGGTCGTTATCGTCGCGAGCCGTAAGACATCCAGCATGTATGCCTCATCCATCTGATACGAGGAGCCGAGGATAAACTCAGTCTCTTTGCCTAAACCTGCTGCTACAAAACAGCGCTTGTTGTACTCCGCAGTCCTCCGTATCTGCTCGAAACTGCCCTTCTCATTCAGATAGGCGTGCAGATCAGCGAGGAGAATAATAACATGAAAGCCTGCCCGCTGCAGTTCCCGCATCAGGATGAGGATGGGCAGATGACCGATGTGCACACTGCCACTCGGCTCAAAACCCACATACGCTCGTGGTTTCTTGCCGGAAACTGAGAGGGAGGACAGAACCGCCTCGAATTCGTCCTCGGTGATTATCTCCTCCATACTCATCTTCAAAACCCGCAGTGATTCGCTCCCGTTCATACCGATCATGTCCTCTTACGGGTATACCTAAGGAGGATAAAAAGTTATTCCCTTCATTCATAGCATATCCGCCGAACCAAACGCTGGAATACTGACCGTTATGTTTCCCATTCCGGATTGAGAAAGCGCGCCCGATGAGGTATTTATATACGGCTGAAGAATGGTTTATATTTATATACGGCTGAAGAATGGTTTAACATACACGCTAAAATCACAAAGCGAGGCGTGGCAGACAGATTTTGGGGAAATGGAAGACCAAGAAGCAGAATCGAGTGCGAAGGTAGATCTCACCGCAACCGAAAAGAGAATCGTGCTGGCTCTGGATAGCGAAAAGGACAAAAGATGGGATCAAAAAAGCCTGGCTGAAAGGACTGGCATGAACGAAGATGCCACAATGCAGACTGCGTTCGTGCTCGCTCAGAAGGGGCTCTGTGAGGTCACAGAAGAGAAAAAGGTTTATTATCGGTTAACCGAGGAGGGCAGGGACTACACAGAGAGAGGGCTACCAGAGCGGAGAGGACTTGAAGTCTTACCATTAGCGTTTCAGGCGTTTAAAAATTCGTTCCCTACTGAGAAGGAAGCAACGATCGCAACAAATTGGTTATTAAAAAAGAGATGGGCGCGATTTGAGGAGAGGGGTACTGAAAAAGTCCTGGTACCCACCGGAGAGCTTTCCTGGGGGCTTCCTGGCTTCAATCTCGACGAAGAGCTCTTGCATGTCGTACGAACAAAGGGGCAAATAGAGGAAGAAGAACTGGTCGGGCTCGTAATGCATGCAATTCCAGGGGTAGAGGTTAACCTACTCCATCGCCTGTTAGACGACCTGGTCAAGAAAAGGAACTTGTTAACGCCTGCCGTTGAGATCGAGCGCACCATCATGATCACCAAAGCGGGCCACGACGTGGTTTCGCACGGTATCTCAATTGAGGAGGAACTCACGCAGTTGACACCCGAACTCCTCAGGACCGGCTCGTGGAAAGGGCGGAAATTCAAGCGATATGATGTCCAGCTCCCCTCAAAGGAGGAGTTCCCCGCGAAGATCCATCCGTATCAACGGATGCTGGACCGGATGCGGCGCATTTTTACCGAGATGGGGTTTGTCGAAATCAAAGGGGACCTTATCCAAACGGCATTTTGGAATTTCGATGCGCTCTTCGTACCGCAAGACCATCCCGCACGAGAGATGCAGGATACCTTCTATTTGGGTCGGCGAAAGCCCCTTGACGTGAGCGAGGTCGTCATAGCAAATGTGAAAGCGATGCACGAGCATGGCGGCTCGTTGAATTCCGCAGGCTGGGGCGGTGTATGGAAGCGAGAGCTAAGCGAAGAGCTGCTGCTGAGGACGCATACGACCGCGGTTACCCTGTGGTATCTGGCCTCGCATCCCGAACCCCCGGTGAAGGTCTTCTCCATCGACCGCGTGTATCGCCGCGAGACCATTGATCCAACGCACGTTCCTGAATTCGAGCAGCTCGAAGGGATTGTTATGGACAGAGGCGTCACCTTCAGTAACCTGCTCGGGTTGCTCGCGACCTTCTACAAAAAGATGGGCTTCCCTTCGATACGATTCCGGCCGAGTTATTTCCCCTATACCGAACCGTCCGTGGAGGTCGAGGTGTATATGCCTGAACGGGGATGGCTGGAATTGGGCGGCGCGGGTGTCTTCAGAGAAGAGGTGACGAATCCCATTGGAGTGAAATACCCGGTTCTGGCATGGGGACTGGGTATTGGACGACTCGCCATGCTGAGCCTGGGATTGACTGATATCCGGGATCTGTACCAGTCGGATATCGACTGGTTGCGGAGATCCAGGATCGTGCGGTGAATTCTTGCTAACCGCGTTATACCTAAATCGTTCATTATCGACTGGCACTCGTTCTAGCTAAAAAGGAGAATGAACGTTTTTGAACGGTCCGCTGCTTTTTATCAAAAATAGAGAGGATATGGGCGGTCTCGAACGATTATCCGAACAAATCGTCCTATATCCCTTTTTTATATCGTTCAAAAGAAGGTTAGAGCCGAGGTGATAAGAAATGCAAACACGAAGAAGGAAGATCATGGCTGCGAGCGTGCCCGCACTGCTATGGTTAGGGGTCATTGGTGCGGAGTCGCAGCACCGCACGGGACGCAGCGAGGTGAAACGCGGGATGACACGCCCACTCCCAAGATCATGGGAGGTATAATAATAGAAAGGAGGTGAAAAGAGAAAATGAAAGTGATTGCAATTGCGGTGATGCTAACGATATTGATCTTTGCGGGAATAACCGTGGTTACAGCATCCGAATCCTACGGCAGGCACTTAACCGTAGAAGGCCACAAGACTGCTCAGAAGACTGTGGCTCCCGGGGCGAATGCAACTTATACACTCACCGTGAATAACAGGGGAACTATGAATGACAGCTACAACCTGACGCTGACAAACCCCAACAATGCGACAACGTGCGGGCTCGGAACAGATTTGAAACGAGAGCTAACGACAGGCATCTTGACCCCCGGAGAATCAAGTGGTATCACACTCTACGTTACAAACTTGACAGATGGTGTATTCCCAGCCAATGTTACAGCTACTTCAGTTAACGACTCGACTAAATTTGATTACGTCAATACAACGACAACTGTTGCGACATCTGCACCTTCAGGAGTAATATCCGCAGAGGTAATCATCAAGCCTGAGACCCTCAACCTGAAGAGCCAAGGGGTCTTTACCGCATTTATCATACTACCAGAAGGGTCCAATGTCACGGATATCGACCTCAGTACGGTTATCTGTGGCAATGCAACTGCAGTGAGAGGAATAGCAGCGGCTCACATGTATATCGCGAAGTTCAAAAGGCACGATTTAGACATAGTACCCACTGATACCAAAGTAACACTAACTGTAACCGGTAATCTTTCTGATGGAAGAGCATTTGCAGGGAGCGATGAGGTCAGAGTGAAGAACGGTGAAGGAATACCAGGGAAGATGAAGGATATACAAAAGAAAATCGCTGACCAATTCAGTCCAAAACCAAAGGGAGAGAATGGCAAAGCAGCAGACAAGGATAAGGGAGACAATGGCAAGCGAGGAGGAGATAGTAAGAGTTAAATAAAAGTGCACCATTAAAGGTTTTTTTCTCTTTTATTTTTTCTCACAAAATTACATCGCCTGTTTCATTCTCCAGTTTCACCACTTTAGAAAGAACGTGTTTAGACATCAAGCACCACCCGCGCGTGCCAAACCCTGTTCTTCCTGACCTCCATCATATTGTACGTGACCGCTTTCACGATGATGCCCGATTCGTGCTTCTCTGGGTCAAATTTACCCCCGCTCACCGTCCCGGTTATGCGATATTCCGACTCATTCACGGTTATCGCAAAGTGCTTCATCACCAGCGATTCCGACTCGAAGAGAAAGAGCATTTCATCCAGCCAATCGAACATCAAACTCAACAGATCTTCTGCCTGTATCGTGACCGCTCGTTCCTCCTCGTGGAACCCATCCACTACATCGGTCATGAAGCTGAAGACTGCAAGAGCGGCATTCGCAAAAAGCTCCTCTAATGTAGCGCCATATGCTTCAAAGCCCACGTCCGCGGGATGCTCGATATACCTATATGGTAGTTTTTCGCTCCTCTCCATTTACTGTGACTCGATTTGCAGATTTTTCCGTTATCAATATTTTTTAGGGGAAAAATAGCTTTAAATAGAGCACGGGTAATAACTTCTTCTACGTATTTACAAGATCATAAAAAGTGGTTGCAATGAAGATACTGGTAACGGGTGGCGCGGGGTTTATCGGCTCGAATCTCGTCGAGGCACTGGTCGGTGAACATGAGGTTACGGTGCTCGATAACTTTCATACCGGTTCGATGGAGAATTTGAGAGCGGTAAAAGACCGGATAAAGTTAATCGATGCTCCTTGTAGCGCTATCGCACAGCTCAAGCTCCCAACGGTCGAGATCATCTTCCATTTTGGCATTCCCTCGTCCTCGCCGATGTATAAAGAGAACCCGTTGCTCGTCGGTGAAGCGATTAACGATGCAATTCGGATCTTGGAATTTGCACGGAGGAAGAATGCGAAACTCATTTTCGCCTCATCGTCCTCGCTCTATAACGGGTTACTGCCCCCGCATCGGGAGGATATGCAGATCAAGGTGACCGATTACTATACCGAAGCGAGATTATGCATAGAACGGATCGCGCGGCTCTATTATATGTTATACCAGGTACGCTCGATTGGATTACGGTTCTTCAGTGTGTATGGGTTCCACGAGGAGGCGAAGGGTAAATACGCCAATATCGTCTCACAGTTCCTCTGGGAAATGAGAACAGGGAAATCGCCCACCATTTATGGAGACGGCAACCAGACAAGGGACTTTACCTTCGCGAAGGATGTGGTCGACGCCTGTATAAAAGCCATGGAATCTGAGGTGGACTGTGACATCTTCAACGTGGCAACCGGAGTAGAGACCTCATTTAACAGCGTCGTGAGCCTCCTCAATGACGTGCTCGGCACGGATATACAACCCACCCATCTCCCCAACCCCATACAGAACTACGTGGACAGAACCTTGGGCGATACCACAAAGACCAAACGGTATCTGGGCTTCACCTGTAAGTATGCGTTACGTGAA
>RXIE01000002.1 GCA_004212135.1 Candidatus Methanophagales archaeon ANME-1-THS
TGCAAAAGACTTAAATGCGATGCTGCTCGGCGAGGAATCAGCACAGACGTTAGGTATAAATGTAGAGAATGTGAAGAGAATTCTTTTGGTCCTGTCGGCGTTCATTACCGCTGCCGCGGTCTCCTTCACAGGAACTATTGGCTTTGTTGGTTTGATAATCCCGCACATTACGAGGATATTAGTTGGACCTGATCATCGCATCCTTTTCCCCACTTCTGCTTTGGTGGGAGGAATTTTTTTGGCGTGGACGGACGCATTAGCTCGTGTATTAGGCGAGATGCCCGTGGGGATAATCACCGCGTTCTTCGGTGCTCCCTTCTTTCTGTATCTGCTCAGGAGAAGAAAGAGGATGATATAAAAGAAAAGCAAGCAAGCGGACGTTCGGTTATGCCCTTATTGGGTGTGATACGCTGGAACGTATAACATTCGTTCTATCGTCTCGTTATTCAGAATAGTGTTTGAGGCATTGTTCATAGTAGCTTCTCTCAGAGCCGGTTGTTTTTTTTCGTTTCCCAATACGTTAATATCGCGAACCCACTAGATAAGTATTGTCATGAGAAACATCATGATCGAACGCTTAAGGCAAACGCCCCTCGAAGAACAAAAGCTCGAGATCGTGGAACGAAAGGGTCTCGGCCATCCTGACTCTATCTGTGATGCTATCATGGATCAGGTCTCGGTACGATTGTCCAGGGAGTATCTGGAGAGATTTGGCGCGATCCTGCATCATAACGCTGACAAGTCGTTGCTGGTGGCTGGAGAAGTGGAAACAAGATTCGGCGGGGGCCTGGTAAAGGAGCCCATGCTCCTTATTGTTGGTGACCGCGCCACCCTTGAAGTGGAGGGAATCAGAATCCCGGTTAATGAAATTGCCATTCAAACAGCCGAGGAATGGTTTAAGAAAAACCTGAGGTTCGTGGATCCGGAGAGGCATGTGCGGTATCAGGTGGAGTTGAAGCCGGGCTCTCCAGAACTCATGGAGATCTTCAAAAGCAAGAGTGGGGTTCTCGGCGCTAATGATACCTCGGCTGCGGTTGGCTATGCACCCATGACCCGGACCGAGAGGATCATGTTAAAAACCGAGCGATACGTGAACTCCGGGGACTTCAAAAAGAAGTTTCCAGAGTCGGGCGAAGACGTGAAGGTAATGGGGCTTCGAAAGAAGAACAAGCTGCATTTGACCATCGCCATGGCTCTGGTTGATCGATTTGTCGCAAGTGAGCGAGACTACTTCCGGAAAAAGGCCGAGATTCTTGAGGAAATCAAACGGTTTGTGAAGGCGAACGCGGATTTTGACGAGATTACGGTGGACTTGAACACGCTGGACAGGGAGGGAAGTGGCATCCGCGGCGTGTACCTGACCGTGCTGGGTACCAGTGCAGACGGCGCGGACTCTGGACAGGTGGGAAGGGGGAACCGGGTGAACGGCGTTATACCCTTAAATCGACCTTTATGCTCCGAGGCTGCGGCTGGAAAGAACCCGGCGAGCCACGTTGGAAAAATCTACAACCTCCTCACCCATCGAATCGCCAACCATATCTATCAGCAGGTTCCTGGAATAGCCGAGGTGTACCTCTGGCTGCTCAGTCAGATAGGCAAGCCCATCGACCAGCCCGCTGTAGCCGCCGCTCAAATCGTCCTGAAGCCAGGGCACCCGATCGAACCCCTTCGCAAAGAGATCGAGGAAGTGATTAACCTCGAACTGGAGAAGATAGACGAGTTCTGCATGGAACTTGCCTACGGACATATCCCCTTCGGCTAGTTTTTGGCATATTCGTTTCATTCGGGTATGCTACCGCGCGCGACTGAAAGGGGCGTTGCGGATGAAGAGCAATTATCATGATATTATCGATTCTGGAGGTTCATAAAGACATGAAGGGAGAAAGGAAACGGGAGTAGGGAAGCAATTCTTGGTTCTATTCTTCTATTTTTAGGCTGGCTACCCCGTCACCCAAAGTCAAGATCGTGATGGTGACATAGTTTATGGGTTTGGGAGAATCAGGAGCGGTATCTGTAGCAATGTGCGGAAGAGTTCACTTCGCTGCATTTTAGGCAGCATAACCGTTCTATTTAACCGCGAGTCCAACGGCACGTTTTATGAGCTGCCCGATCTCGTCAAGCTCCTTCTCCATCGGGCCTTTCTTGTCCGGCACCTCAACGATAATGGGTATAACACCTTTTTTCTTTTCGTTTATCTCCTTGATCTTCGCTCGGGTTCGTGCATCCGCGGCAATTCGTTCGTTTATAATAATGATAGCCACTGCCTCTCTGGTCAGTTTATCGAGTACCCGGGCGACCTCCTCTCCTGCCTCTGAGCTGTATTCATATACCTCTTTTATACCCGCTAGCCTGAATCCTGCCGCGGTATCAGAATCACCAATTACCGCGATCATTTCTCACTGAAGAGCGTCTTCACGATATCCTCCCGTAAGCCCGTGGAAAATCGCGCCATTCGCTGCTCGACCGTATTACTCACCTCAATTTTCCCATCTCTTCGCCTCACAATGACTCCGCCTGCGGTTTTGATTCGCTCACGGGATAGTGATAAACGGAGATCCACACCCTTATCCCTGCGTAGAGTGTCATGTATTCTTTTAAGCATGGGTTGATCGATGTACGAGGCATCCTCCTCGCTCACCAGGAGTTCAAACTCCTCGCCCTGGCGGCTCCCGGTGGCTATGCTCATCGCACCATCCAGGATCAAACCAGCCAAAATGGTAGGATACGTGTTTTCTTTGAAACCCTCTCGTTTGACCTCCTTCATCCGTTTCAGCGCTTCCTGGAATACCTTTTCGATCATCTCCTCCTCGACCATCCATTTGAGCTTCCTTCCATGTTGACGCGCTGCCCGAATAATTCGTTCCTTCTCCTCCGCGCCCTTTCGCTCCTCAGCCTCAATAGAGCGTTTCTTTTGAAGTTCGAGCTCTTTTTTTGCCTCTTCGAGCTTCTTAGTCGCATTCTCCTTCGCTTCGCTGATAATTCGTTCGTATTCCGCATGAGCTTCACTCTTTATCTTCTCGATGATCTCATTCGTGCCCATGTGCCATCACCTCAAGCCCAGCAGTTTTGCTAACACGAGGTCTACCGCGCTCGTGAGATTCGATTCGGCAGTCGCCTTCAGTTCTCCCGCTTCGGCCTCGGCAGTTTTCTTTATCATATCCGCCTCCCTCTCACCTTCCGTTGCGTACCGTGCGCTGATCTCCGCGGCAACGCGTTTCTCCTCCTCCCGTGCCTTTCCGGTGAGCTCCTTGATTTCGTCATCCGCAGCTTTTACTATCATAGCCGCGCTTTCATGAGCCGCTTCGAGCCGCTTCTTGCCTTCCTCTTCCACTTCTCTTATCAACTTGAGCGCTTCTACTACCATGGTCTCCTATAATAGGAACATACGTGTTATCTTTAGTATTATGCTTTATATCAGTTTTTAAATTTCACGATGCGAGGCGAGTTTACACCTTTATTTTTACCCATCATCATACCTAAGAAGCAGGAGAGGAGAGCGAAGGAGATGAAAGTGATCTCGATCATAGGCGAGAAGAAGTCCGGTAAGACCACGCTCATCGAGTATTTAATTGCGAATCTGAAGGAGCATGGTAACGTGGGCTGCATCAAACATGCCCATGAGCTGGATCTGAATGCCACCCGGGATACCACCAGGTTCGTTACCGCTGGAGCTGCGGTGGTCATCGGTACGTCGGAGGACAGGACGGTGACAATCTCCGGACCAAAAAATCTAGCCGAGTTGATAGATGAAATGGCGCGTTCGGGCATTGATTTCCTGCTCGTTGAGGGCTTTAAGGGCAGCGACTTACCGAAGATAACACTGAGCGACTTCTCAACTCGAGATGTGAGCGGGATACTCAAACGCGTGGATTTGAGCGGCAATTCCGCGAGCCAGGAGCTGATACGAGAGATTGTTCACCTTATTCTTTCATTGGAGGATTACCAACCGAGCACTGCTTGAAGAGAACGAGTGCTCAAAGAATCCCCGGACTTTTCTGTCTGCACCTCTCTTCTGGCAGCATTTTTTGGTCAAACGTTTTCTAACCGTCTATTGATAAACCTTTTCTTAACCGTGGTAAAAGAACAAGTGTTATGAGTGCGAAGATAAGCTTTTCATCGGTGGATGCGACCAGAGATCCGCTGGAGTGGATGTACCGGTTGGAAGCTGCGGGTTTCCAGGGATGGGAGATTGTAAACGAAGGGTACCAGAAAGTAGAAGGAGAATTAAAAGCGAGGGTGAAGGAGCTGCACGAAACGACGA
>RXIE01000003.1 GCA_004212135.1 Candidatus Methanophagales archaeon ANME-1-THS
ACGGCCGTGCGGATTCTCGATAAAGATGTTGCGGTTATCCCCTCATACTGGCCCACACGGAGACATCGGAGGTATCAGGATATACACGAGCACATAAGGATATCAGTGGAGCAGCTCCATGAGTAATGCAGATCACCGAGCGAATCATGTGCCATAGAGCCGTAGAGTGAGCATGCACCCTTCACTATTCACCTAAGACGCTCATTTTTTTTACTAAAGGTGGGAACTTTAATTCCATTATCCAATAAGATTTTAAGCCTTTGTGATAATCATTTTTATTGGGGAGGAGAGCGATAGTGCGATGAACCACACAATAGCACGGCCGTTTTTACTAGTAACCGTCATTGTTATACTGCTTGCATCCTGCACCACTCCTGCTCTGGCATATGAATGGTCCATGTGGATTTCGCTCGATAAAACACAATATCCAGCGAATAGCTTTGGTGAGGCTTCCATCACAGTCCAGAATAAAGCTCTGGACGCGCTGCATATAACCCGGATATTAATCGCTTTTGATTGGATGGAGGGATATCCTGAACATCCAGATGCTTTTACCAAAGATGTCGATGTGTTTTTGGGTGCACGAGATACAAAAGTCATTGGTACGGTTCATTTTGATGTTCCTTATACCGTTCCTGCTGGCTATCACAGGTATAAAATCGGTCTTGAAGTAGAAGAGATAGATGAAGGCCCGCTTGGTAGTGAATGGGCATATAGAGGCATAATCTGGGAATCAAAAACCTACTGGGTTGAGGTCATCCATGTTGGTTCACTTGATGTGTCCTCAGTTCCAGATGGAGCGTCTATTTATCTCGACGGCACGTACATGGGGACAACGCCACAACTGATCTCAAATGTTCCTGTCGGGACACATTCGATTCTGCTGAACTTATCCACCTATAATGATGAAACGACAACGGTAAATGTTGCATTTAACCAGGTTGCTCATGTCTCCGAACGTTTGTCACCCACGCCGAAACCCACCGCGATTGTACCATCCACCACGGCACCGACCGCTACACCGACTTCTACACCAAACCCTGCACTGAATCCTGCACCAAAACCGACATCGACTCATATACTGGCACCCGCTTTTGACGTGGTAGGTGCAATCGCCGGAATGCTCGCGGTTGCATATCTCTTAAAGCGGAGAGGATAAACCGAGCTAGGCGCGCTATTTGCCTTTGGTATCATAAATTTTCAAGCAGAGAAGCACAGAGAAGAGTATTGCTGCGAACTCTATGCCGAATCAATAAAAATGCAGTGTGCTTTAACATGATGAAAGACCAAATACCATTCATGACTCCATCCCGCACCTCTGCGCCCCTCGTATGGGTTCAAGATGACGTGATGCTCAAAGGCACGAAAGGGGTTAAGATGATCTGTATCTTCGAACCTTCGCTCCTGGAATCCTCACGCCCACCTGCTGATGATTTACAAGAGACCATCGAAGCGCTCATCGAGAGTGGTCTGTCTCAGGTGGAGCGGATGGGAGAGATCTTACAACTAACCGAGGATATTCTCCGCCGGGACGGACGATTTCAGGATATCGCGAGTGATATGAAAGGGTACCGGGAGATCGTGTTCCGAGAAGATCAGTGCCTCCCCTTCACGATGATCGAAGCGCGAGGTATCCTAAGCATAAGCCCTTTCAGGGTTTTCGGGTAAGCCCCTCCTGGGCTTGCGGGGGCACGGGCGGAGCCCGTGATGGGCAGAACCCACGATGCGAAAATGGCTGGAGAGCATCGAGCGGAGATTAGAGGCGCAGCAGGTTCGCTGAAAGCCGATTTGGTAGTTGTAAACCACCTTATTTATCAAGAGCTCGGCCAATTGTAGTGCGGTTGGGTCTTAAGCCCTTATTGAGAGAAGCGATACATAGAGCTATAGAACGACGAGGAGGTGATACCGAAAAAGTGGTAGAATTAAGAGCTATAAAATTCCGGGAAGGGGAACAATTTCTCGCTACAATTATTCCGCTTGAGGGAAAGATGCAGGTAGAAGATCTGGCAGCTCTGCTGGACTTGAAGACGACTGTTTCGATAAAGGAAGTAATTAAAACGAAGAATATCAAACACCACAAAGTGGGTGGTAAGACTATCGTGGATCTGGAGAGCTTCTGGGCTAAGACTGCTCGTGAAGAATGGTAGCGAGGGTGATACTCGACCGCAATGAAGAACCATACAGGTATTGACTAACGGATCACCGAAATGGTCTGAGCACGGCGAACATCTCCGGATTGCAAGCCATATAACCGGGTATTATAAATCGAGCTCCAGAATAGATATAAAAGAAGAGAAGCGGCACATTCACATGACTGTTATATTAGGACTTGAAGGAACCGCATGGAACCTCAGCGCTGCACTGGTGAGCGAAGAGCGCGTGCTTTCCGAAATGGAATCCACCTATGAGCCCAAATACGGCGGGATCCATCCACGGGAAGCAGCACAGCATCACGCAGCCGAGTTAAAAGAAGTCGTTTCACGAGCTTTAAAGGGCGCAGAAGAGAAAGAAGCAGGTTTCTCATTACAGGACATTGATGCAATCGCATTCTCCCAGGGTCCGGGCATGGGTCCGTGCCTCAGAACCGTCGCTACCGCAGCACGAGCGCTCGCGCTCTCGCTCAAAATACCATTGATTGGCGTTAATCACTGCATCGCGCATATCGAGATCGGGAGATGGAGATGCGGGGCAAAGGACCCGGTGGTTTTGTACGTGAGTGGCGCGAACTCGCAAGTCTTGGCGTACCGCGCGGGACGATACCGGGTTCTGGGCGAGACACTGGATATCGGGATCGGGAATGCCCTGGACAAATTTGCTCGGTACCTGGGACTCAGTCACCCGGGCGGTCCAAAGATCGAGGAGCGGGCGTCCCGAAGCACCACCTATCTGCATATGCCGTATGTCGTGAAGGGGATGGATCTATCCTTCTCCGGACTGACCACGGCAGCTAAAGAGGCGATCGAGGCACATCCAGACGAACAGGATGCGGTTTGTTATTCCTTTCAGGAGACTGCATTTGCCATGCTCACCGAGGTAACTGAGCGCGCGATGGCACATTGCGGTAACGATGAGCTGTTGCTTGCCGGGGGCGTGGGGGCGAACCGTCGATTGCAGCAGATGCTCCGCACCATGTGTGAAGACCGCAGCGGAACCTTTTATGTCCCTGAGAACCGATTTTTGAAGGATAACGGCTCAATGATTGCGTATCTCGGACTGCTCATGCTCAAAAGCGGGGTCACCACACCGTTAGAGCTCTCTCGTGTGAAGCCGAATTACAGACCGGATGAAGTTGAAGTCACGTGGAGACCTGAGCCGTGATGAATCGAAACCTTTAAACAGAGTACCCGTCCTTTTACCATACTGTGATGAGAAGAGAAGAGATTCTGATCGAGGCGTTACCGTACATCCGCGAATTTTACGGCTCGAAGGTCGTGATAAAGGTCGGCGGGCATGCGTTAGTGGACGAGAGCATCATGGATAAGATCACGCAGGACGTTGTACTGCTCAGATTTGTCGGAATCTGTCCCGTGGTGGTGCATGGCGGCGGCCCTGAGATAACGCGGTATATGGAACGGTTGGGTAAGAAACCGGAATTTATCGGGGGTCTGCGCATCACGGACTATGAGACGATGGAAATAGCGCGTATGGTGCTTGTCGGTAACGTAAACGAGCGCATCGTATCGCTTATCGGGAAACACGGCGGTAAGGGACTTGGATTGTCCGGGAATGATGGCTCACTGATCGTAGCACGGAAGAAGCGGAAGCAAACAGTGGGGATTGAAGGCGAGGAACGTGAAGTTGATCTCGGCTGGGTGGGTGAAATCGAAACGATAAATGCTGAGATAATAACTATAACGAGTGAGGAAGGGTATATACCCGTCATATCGCCGATCGCAGTCGATAACGCAGGAAACAGTCTCAATGTCAATGCGGATTCGGTCGCTGGCGAGATCGCACATGCAATAAAGGCGAAGAAGCTGATATTGCTCACTGATGTCCCGGGCTTACTGAGAAATCCCGCTGATACTGGTTCTTTGATATCACAGGCAACACCCGCGGAGATAAAAGAGCTGATCGCGGCGAAGGTTATCGGTGGCGGCATGATACCGAAGGTTGAAGCGGGTTTGAGGGCTGCCTCGGCTGGTGTTACCGTCCATATTATAGACGGCCGAGAACCACATTCCATCTTGCTCGAGTTATTCACCGATAAAGGGATCGGGACGATGATCGGTTAGCG
>RXIE01000004.1 GCA_004212135.1 Candidatus Methanophagales archaeon ANME-1-THS
CACCAAACTCGACATAACCAGGTTCATTTGGCCTCTCTTGTGGAGAAGATGTGGTACCTATAAATCTCTTTCGGAAGTAAGGGTCTTCGGAAGTACTGTTCTTGCTCAGTACCGATTCTTCCTTTATTTAGAAAGCGAGTGTTATTCAAGCTCTTTAAACCTCAGCTCGACAAATGCATCACAGACCTCATCTGGATTGCCGCGCATCACCACCTTCCCCTCGTCAATAAGTATCGCTTCGTGTACAAGCTCTCGTATGATGTCAAGCTGATGGCTCACCACTAACATGGTCGTATTGAACTCACGGTTCAAATCCTTGAGCGAATTGGTTACGATACGCAATGAAATCGGGTCGATATCACCAAACGGCTCGTCCAGTAGCAGAATCTCGCAGTTTGAGGCCATGAGAGCTGCGATTGCGAGCCTTATCTCCTCGCCCATACTCGTCTCAGAGATGTAGCGCGTGAAGATCTCTTCAGGCAGGTTGACCGCTTTAAGATAGGGTTGAGCAGCTCGGAATGCTGATTCCGCCGGTAATCGGGGAAACAGCTCATCGAGTACATCAAGATCGAGCCCTAACTCGCTCAGTCTACCCTTCGCTTCCTCTTCCGACATATCGGCAAGCCGGAGAAGAATATCGAGGGTGACATTACTGATACCAAATTCCTTTGCCCGCTCCATCGCCTCCTGGACCATCTCGAACTTCTTCAACCCGATCTTTTGAGCAAAGAGGTCCAGAACGAGCTGATGCGGCGGGAGTGCGAACTCCTGATGAACAATACCCAACTTGCTCCGCGCCTCTATGGACCGTGCCCCGTAATCCCCGATATTGGCATAGTCCACCGTCCCGATTTTGATCAGGATATACCCATTATCAGGCATCTCAAAGCCGCTCAATAGCCTCATCAGTACCGTCTTTCCCATTGCCGAGGGGCCAATTATCCCGAGTATATCACCCCGTGGAACCTTGATATTAATATCTTGCATCTCAATCGTTCGTATCAGGGTATGACTGGTGACCAGATCATACTTCTTCCATGCGCCATCAACCCAGAGTACCGTGTCCTTCTCATTTCGTACCGGAGTTAACGGTTTTACTGGCTCAAGTGGCGCTAAGAACTTCTCAATCACTCGCTCCGGTTCGCCTTCATCGACGACCTTACCTTTCTCCAGCATGAGCATTCGATCACAGAGATAGCGGTGCACCTGGGGCATGTGCGAGACGAGCAGAATACTCAGTTCCGTTCGCTCTTTCACCCGCTTCACACTGTCAAGCAGGTATTGCCTCGTCAGGGGGTCTGACATCGTCCCGGGCTCATCGAGCAGCAATAAAGAAGGCCCTTTTGCAAGCTGCCGGGCAAGCAAAACCCGTTGCTTGTCACCACCACTTAAAATTGTAAAAAGATGATTCCATTTGTCACGTAATCCAACGAGGTCGAGGATTTTAAATGCTTCCTGCTTGAGCTCCTCGTAATCATCCTCAAACTGCGGTATCTCTTCAAAGCCCACCTGCTTTGCGCGCAGTCGCTTGATCACATTGTCAATCACTGAGATGTTATAGAGTGCAAAGGAACGCTGGAGGTGAAACGCGGTCTTCTCTTGCAGCTTTCTGAACTCCGAATTGGGTGCGTCAGGCGTTACCCGCACATCATCCAGCTCAATGACACCCTCGTCAAACTTCTCGTAACCCCGAAGCATGCGAAGTAATGTCGTCTTCCCCGCTCCGCTTCTCCCAATGATCCCCACCGTCTCGCCCTTTTTGACCTCGAAGGATACCTTATCGAGCGCTACCAGTTCCCGACCCACCTTGGCTAATTCATACCGTTTACAGAGCCCCTGAACACGCAATATCGCCCCCATCTTTAATCGCCTCTTATTACTATGCAGTAGGTATAACTTTAAATCATAAAGTGTTTTGATTCATTCGTCAGCACGATGCCAAACGTTAAAGTGAAAGTCGGCATTTGTGGCTTCGCACGATCTCAAGCTAGTATATTCACCAATCTCCGTTTATTAGAGGTGCAAACGACCTTTTACAAACCTATGAAGAGATCCACGGCGGAAACTTGGCGACATCGTGCACCGCAGGAGTTTGAATTCAGCATCAAAGCATGGCAATTAATTACCCACGAGCCGACCAGCCCCACGTATCGAAAAGCGGGCATAACAATCGCCGAAAACGAAGTGGACAGGTATGGGTTCTTCAGACCCACGGATAACGTCTTTGAGGCATGGTCTGTTACCAATGAGCTACGAGCAGCGTTGGATGCGAAGATAGTCGTTTTTCAATCGCCCGCACGCTTCAAAGAGACCGATGCGAATATCAAGAATATGCGAGAGTTCTTTCGCGGCATCGAGCAGGACCGGAAAGAGATCACGATGGTCTGGGAGCAGCGCGGAAAGTGGGACAGGGAGACCATAAGGAGCTTATGCGAAGAGCTCGAGCTCGTTCATGGCGTTGATCCGTTCGCAGAAGCACCTGTTACTGCTGGTTCCGCCTATTTCAGGTTACATGGGTCTCCGCCCGGAAAACGGATGTATCGCTACACCTATACGGATGAGGACTTAACGAGGTTATATGAGCACTGTTTGAATACCGGAGGCCCGGAGGTCTATGTGCTTTTTAATAATGAAACGATGTATGACGATGCGTTACGGTTTATGAAAATGGTGAATGTGTGATCCTATGGATCGACGTATTCCTCAGGGCTAAGGACTAGGTGAACCACGTGCACCGTTTATCCAAAGTCTTCCGGTGGACTCTTCAACGATTTCTCTAGAAAGTATAAGCTTGTGACATTGGGCATTTAAATATTCCAGTGCTTCTTTCGCTTTACCTTTTTCTCCTTTCTCTTCTTCAACGATAACAGCCCCTAAAAGAGCACTGGTGTCAAACAAAACTTCCACAGGATTGCTAAAAATCATTTTACGCCTCTGGCAAGGTGCTTATCCATTCTTTTATTATCTCTTTCTCTGCCTCGACATAACTCGGAATCCATCCTTCCACAATGCCTCTGTCCGTGAGCTTCAATCTTGCTGCTTTTGTCCCCTCTTTTGTCTTCTCGAAGTGCCAAATTGCCACATCATCTGTTTTCAAGTCTCCATTTACAATAAGGGGCTTCAATGCCAGAATCAAGTGCTCACTATGCGTTGTTACAATAACTTGCTTACCTTCCTTTATAGCCTCGGAAAACATCTTTGGCAATTCTAACTGCGATTCGATGTGCAGGCTTATCTCCGGCTCTTCAATCATAATAACACTTCCTGGTGTACTCCAGAAGAGTTGAGTAATGATGGTCAATATTTGTCGGGAGCCTTGGCTTGCAAGTGCCGTATTAAGGTGCGTTCGAAGTTCAGGATCTATACAATCGGAACTCAAGATATTTCTACCCCACAAACCTGCTTTGATTGTATCCATCCCAAATTCTGATGCCCATTTAATGATTTTTTCTGATATCTTTTCCCATTCTGATCTTCCAAAAATCATGGACAAAATTTCTATGAGCCCTTCTCCATGTACTCCAAATCGTGGCTCACCAATACCAGTTTCAACAAAAGGTCTTACTTCACCCCGTATAGCCGATATGAAATAAATATCTCTGATCGCCTTTTCTATATTCTTTATGACTTCTTGGGCTTTATGAGAAATTTCTTTGAATCGCTGTTGTTCAGGACCTGTAATTTCTTGACCTTTGATTTCTGGCTTTAATTCATATTCGAACACCGTTGGATCGAACATATACACGATATGGCCTGAAGGTCGTAGGAATTTTTTAAATTCTTCAGGATACAAAAATTCTGGTCTCCACTTAGCCTCTCCAGTTTTAACACCTACTTCAACGAGCTTTTTCCCGTTTGTAAAAACAGCCTGAAGTACTTCTTGATTATGAGGCATAAAAGCATATTTATATCCAATATCGTGATACCCTGCATCTGTTATGTGTATCTCAAAGGTGATAAATTTGTTCCAATTCTTTTTATGTGCTATAAAGTCAGATAATGGAAAATCAGATGAAATGGGATAGTGTATAAATGCTCCGTGTCCCAAGCTACCTTCTAACGTTCTCGCAATACCGCTTCCAAGCTTCACAGTTTGTGCCAAAATCGCTATCGCTTCGAGGATGTTCGACTTCCCCGAAGCATTTGGACCGACAAATATGGTAAGGGGCGCAAGCTCTATTTCTAATTTTTCTATGCTCTTGAAGTTCCCAATCTTTATTTTTGAAAGCATACTC
>RXIE01000005.1 GCA_004212135.1 Candidatus Methanophagales archaeon ANME-1-THS
AGTTGACGAGGTGAGGGATAGATGTATAAAGGAATAAAGAGGTTAGCAGCCGGAGTACTCGCTGCTCTCCTCCTCGCAGCCGCACCCCATACCTTCGCACTGCCGACTGCAGAGAGTTTCGGCGTGGACGATGCGAACGGATATAGAAAAGCGAATGTGATGGTACCCGTGATCATTACCACGGTGCAGAATGGACCGGTCATCAGCATGGTCTTTGATATCACCTACGATACTGGGGTTATCAATATTGTAGACGTCCAGAAAGGCACACTGACATCGTCCTGGGATGACCCATCTTTTCAGAACTACGACTGGGGGACCCGTATCTCAATCGTATACGATGGAGACACGACACATGCACTCCAGAACGGATCGACGGGCTCGGTCACAGTGCTTAACCTCAAGGTTACCGGCAGATCAGGCGAGACAAGCATGATGAACCTCAGCACTATACAACTGGCTGACACCTCGTATACCATAGGCACCGCGCCAGCAAAGAATGGGACATTCTCGTGTGTGAAACGGATTCCCCACACCGTGAAAGGCACCCAATAAAACGGTGGCACTTGTATTACAGAGCTGGACAATAAATCCCGATTTCCAGATCCCCACGAGGAGGAGTGAGTAAAAAGGGGGTGTAAAATTGGTAGTATTAGGTTTTGGGATTCTTTGAGTGCTAAACAAATTACAAAAGCTGAATCGGGGTTGGCAAACGAAGAGTCACTCCAGCCATTCTCCTGAGCAGGTTCGAACCATTGCGAAGAGCACCGCATACGAGTATCATTATTATAAAATGACAAAGTTGCTCTATTATTGAAGTATTGCCTATTTTTGATAAGAATATCAGTATTATTTTGTTAAACATCAAGCCGGATTATAAATATTGCAGTTAATTATTACAATAAAATTGTAAATTCTTATAAAATAATGACAAATAAATGGTATATATTGGCTGGTATAGACCACTTATTCAATTATAATTGCTATAGTTTGACAGAAGTATTGCGAATTTTTAAATTATAGTTGAAAATAAACGCGAATAATCTATGAATAACAGGTATATTTAAATGGTTCAATGTCTCGTATAATCTATCACATAATGCAGGTTATGCTATCGATGAGGAACATATCCTGCAGACATTATGTCTTGTTCTAATAAAAAAAGGTGGAGGTGAGTAGAAAGTGCGTACAGAAAAAAGAGGTTTGAAGATTGGTCTGACCTTAGGAGTACTTGCCGCTCTTCTGCTGGCAGATATACCACCAGCCCTCGCACTCCCCACCGCGACCAACTTCGGCGTTAACAATACGAACGGGTACAAGAATACCCCGGCGGTCGTTCCTGTGAACATTACCAATGTGCAGAATGGCCCTATTATCAGTTTGATATTTGATATCGCGTACAATACGAGCAGAATCACGGTGGTTGACGCCCAGCGGGGAGCTCTGACGTCTTACTGGGATGCTCCTGCCTTCAATAACTTCGCATGGGGAACAAGGGTTTCGATCGTGTATGATGGAAATACCGCACATGGGCTCCAAAATGGAACCACAGGCTCAGTTATTCTGCTTAACTTCAGCATTGGCGGCAACTCGGGCGAGACGAGCACGATGGGCCTCAGCAATATACAATTGGCCGACACTTCGTATAACGTAGGAACCGCGCCAGCAAAGAATGGATCGTTCACCATACTCGCCCATGGGTTACTGACTGGACGCGTAACGGATATCATAAACACGAACCTCGATGGAGTGACGGTTAACCTGACCATGACGAATACGAGCGCCCGGAGGACAACGACCACCAACGGAACGGGCTATTACAGCTTCAATACGGTCGAGATTGGCACGTACAACCTGAACTGCACAAAGCTGCGATACTGGGAAAATAGCACGATGGTGACCGTAGAATCGGGAGCGACGAAGACGGTGAACATGATCCTCTGGAAGAAGGGCGATTTGAATAAAAACGGCGGCTCGGTAGATGCCGGTGACTTAGCCATGATGAAGGATGCGTCCGTCGGCAAAATCACTGCTGACGCAAAATATGACCTGAACACCAACGGTCTATTCGTCGACGCGGGTGATTTAGCCATGATGAAGGATGCGTCCGTCGGCAAGATAGAACTATTGTAGATCGACTGAGGGGTTCTGAATAAGACGTGGTGAGCAGATACAGGTATAAAGGACTAAAGGGGGTGGCTGCGGGTCTCGCCTTAGGACTACTCACTGCTCTCGTCCTCGTGGCTGCGCCACCTACCCTCGCACTGCCGACTGCGGCCAGCTTCGGCGTTGAGGATGCAAGCGGTGATAAGGAGACCTATGCAGTGGTACCCGTGAACATCAGCACCGTGCAAAACGGCCCGGTTATCTGCATCATATTCGATATCGCCTATGACACCATTGTGGTAAACGTTGTGGAGGTTCAGCGGGGAGACCTTACATCAACCTGGGATCCCCCGGACTTCAATAATTTCGCGTGGGGGACCCGGGTTGCAATCGTCTATGATGGAAATACCACGAATGGCATACAGGATGGCACCACCGGCTCGGTCGTTAACCTGAACTTCAGCATAAAAGGGACGCCCGGGAGCTCCTGTGGAATGAACCTGAGTAATATTCAATTCTCTGATACGGGCTATTCGGTAGGAACCGCATCAGCTAAGAATGGCACCTTCTCTATCCTGGGCGAGCCAGAACCAACACCCACACCAGCACCCACTCCTCCACCTGCACCACCTCGTCTTGGAGGTGGAGGTGGGGGAGGAGGCGGCGGGGGCAGCTTGATATTTCCACCGTACCTCAGTACTTCAACACCAACGCCAGCACCCTCGCCAACACCATCAGTAACCGTGACACCTCTGCCCACCACCACGCCAACGCACTCTCCCTCGTTAGCATCCTTGGCTAGCACAGCCCCGTCTCAGACGCCAACCGAAAAGCCAAGATCAGGACTATTACCGCTCCATATGAGTGACCTCGGAGGCATTGTCTTTTTCATTACTGCCTATGGCTTTATCTTCGACTCCGTTGCAATCTGGTATTTGACGCTCAAATGGAGTTATCGAAAGATCCTTCGGAGATCACCTGCCTACCCGAATTCCGAGAGCGATGTGAAGCAGCTCGTTCGGTAAACCATAAGAAAAGTTCGACAAAAGGCTGCATATATCCTTCACTGGTCTCTACGCGATCTACCGCAGCTTATCGCAGGCAGTAGGTTGCACGGGTTCCATAAACAAACTCGTCCGAGTTTTGAGTTATGACCTCAAGTTATATCCCGGATAGCGACGTATGGTAGACCCACCACCTGTCTTCTCAAAAAGATGGCGAGCGAATATGTGCATAAAGAAGAGAAGAAGTTGACAACCGGTCTAATAGTAGGTGTGGGAATACTCACGGCACTCCTCCTCGCAGCCGCACCATCGAGCTTCGCACTGCCCACCGCGGACAGCCTCGGCGTGGATAATACGAGCGGATATAAGGATACCTATGCGGTCTTGCCCGTGAAGATTACCAATACACAGAATGGCCCTATTATCAGTCTGATATTCGATATCGCCTATGATAAGGACACTATAAACCTCGTGGAGGTTCAGGCAGGAACGCTGACCTCTTCCTGGGATTCTCCGGTCTTCAATAATTTCGCGTGGGGAACCCGGGTCTTACTCGTATATGACGGCAATACCAGCCATGGGATACAAAATGGCACCACTGGCTCGGTGGCTCTCCTGACCATCAGTCTCATTGGAACGCCGGCAAGCACGAGTCAGATGAATCTGAGCAATATTCAACTGTCTGATACAGGATATGTAGTAGGAACCGCACCCGCAAGGAATGGCACGCTCGCCATCTCACCTGAATCCACTCCTACTACCTCTCCAACACCCGCTCCTCCGCCAGCACCCGCAGGTAGAGGTGGTGGAGGTGGCGGCGGAAGTCTGCCACATAGTGGTCTTTCCACGCCCACACTATCGGCATCGTTAACACCCTCAACACCGTCTACAGCTCCATCAGCGCCAACGCCATCACCAGGAGCACCCGTACCTGCCCAGGGTCTATCCTCCACACCAATACCAACAATTAAACCCTTATTTTTGGTGATACCAGTACTTCCGAAACTATGGAGTTCCGAATACCAGATCCACCCCTCACTGTGGTGACGAACCTGAGATTGAAACCAGGAGAAACACTCCGGTAGCTATCTGAGCTGGCAGTTGAGGAGTATCAAAAC
>RXIE01000175.1 GCA_004212135.1 Candidatus Methanophagales archaeon ANME-1-THS
TATATCATGGTATTCGGAAGTTCTTAAATTGTTCCAAAATTAAGTTGTTGAAACACTAGTGCCTTAGATGCTGTAGAGGAGGTAAAAAGAATGAGCGAACGTAAAGCGAAGATGTTTAACAAAAAAGCGTCAGACCCGCGAAATAAACCAGATCAGGTTATAAATTTGATTTTTTACCCGAACAGCATTTTACCATGTACGCAAAAGCATCAGAAGTGGTTCACAAAACCTGAAAACGCATGTCAAATCTGGATTTGTATACAATTGAGAAAGATCATATACGGGAGAATTTGAATACGGCCAACCGTCTGCAAGCCCTTTATTTCAACTCAGATCATCCCCAGCGTGCACTTTCGCTGAGATATATAAAGTCCAGGCTCGAGTGCCTGCATTCCTTTAAGCCCAAACACTCGATCAGGTTCGCATACCTGCCACCAGCAAGTCCATCTGCGATAAGGGCTGCGCCCTGAGCAGCGTGCTTTACCCGTGCAAAGCCCCTTACTGGTTCGAGATGCGTACTGAGTGTATCACTTAGCACCTGCTTGAGATATGCTAATTTGCCACTGATCAATAGCTCAAGAGGCTCATGACCAAGGGAGATGCGCATCTCAGCCACGTCCTTTGCAATGCCCTCGATATACGCCTTGAAAGCAGGCGTATCTTCCTCCTGTAACAACTCCTCAGGCTGGATATTCTTCCCGAGCATATCCTTCACGCCTCCTCTATACAGGTGTTCTTTATCAAAGCCGCCGAGGAGATACGCGAGTTCGCCATCCATCCGACCCGCTGCTGAGAAGCCGAGCTGAGCGAGCGTGCCCCCGATCCCATCCACGATCTTCCCCTCTTTGATCGCTAAAACCGCATTGAAAGCTGAGCCCAGCTCCACGAGTATAAACGACGTTTGGTCATAATCAATCCCGAGTCGAGTTGCTTGCTCAGCTATCGCAAGTGCAGCGGTGCAGACCTTGTCAGGCGTTCCCATGTCGATCTTATTAATCTTCCTGAATTCGGGCACGCTGGGCAGATGCTTCACCCCGGGAAGTATGTAGGCCTCCACTCCGGTACGTTTGAGCAACTCAAGTACATTCGAAAGCCCCATCACAACCGTGTCTTCCCTTCGCTTAAGCGCAATTAATCGGAGATCACGCGAGGTCAGGTCTTTCACCTTCTTGAGCGGCAAGCCATAACCCGAAGGGGCAACCAGTACGTCAAGATTCAAGGACTCCAGGAGCTCGATGAGCTCACGGGGATTACTTTTTACCTCAGATGTCGGTAGTGAGCGCTCGAAGAAGAGATGGCCGTGCTCAAGACCGACCAGGTCCCAGCTACTCGTCCCGGGATCGATGCCCAACACTCGACTCATAATGCTCATCACTCCTGAGGGGGAAATACTCCTCGATCTTCATGAGAGGTGCATTCTGGTGAATAATGAGATAGGTGCGATACATACCGCATTCCGAGCCGAAAATCTCTTTGAAGTGCGTATCACGGATAAATCCGATCTCCTTGATCTCACGCCGCGACTCAATCTTATGCATCTTCAAAATCTTGCCAATCGGGATATCAGTACGTTGCACATCGTGTAACAACGCGGGCGAGAGGCGCTCAATCGGCGTATAGGAGATCGCATACGCGAGTATCTCGCTGCTGCCGCCACTGACCAGATGCACGATTCTCTTGCTGACCTCGCTCTTGGGCTCAACCTGGAGCTCGCTCGCCAGGCGTGCATCAGCCCGTACGATGCTCTGACTCCTCCCTTTTACCAGTACGGTCTGTCCCGTGAACGCCTCGAGCAGGGTGGTCGTCGAGCCATCTGAAATGAGCAGCGCTCGTTGGTTCGCTGTGAGCCTATACTTCTTTTCAAGCTCCTGCACGCTATTCAGCAGTGACACGTGCACCACTCCTGTTCACACTGGAGATGATCACCGTTTCACAAAAGCCTTGTGCAACTTCGCTGAGTGCGCGTGCATGGTCTCTACCCTCTGCGAGCGCGTAAACCGTCGGTCCAAATGAACTCAACCCGGCCCCAAACGCTTCTTCTTTGAGCGCGGCAATTAGGTTCCTCACATCCTCGGTCTGGAGCTCGAGTTCTATTCGTTTGAAGCCCAATCCTTGCATCTGATTCAAGCCCTCACCAAAGGATTCGATATCCGGCTCAACCGCTGAGGGCAGGATCTTCATCAGGAGTAAATGACAGAGGCGTTCGACATCCGCACGCGCTACCGGACAGTAGGTTTGGAAGATCGAGACCTCTCGTAACCCGTGAATATGTTCGGCTCGTGGTAGTGCGCATACAAAATACCAGTCATCGGGCAGTGGAAAACGGATATACTGCGGCGGGGGCGCTCTGGATTTCGAGGAAGGGAGGAAGCTCTGCTTCTGCCTCGATGCGCCGAAGGTATGCCCAAAGTCGAGGATCAAGCCCCCAAATTCAAACGCTGCGACGCCTATACCCGAGGTCCCACCGCGAGCAACGCAGATCGCGAGTTCCCGTGCTGATACCGTAAGACTGCTGAGTTCGGTCAATGCGCGAGCCACTGCGAGATAAAGTTGCGTTGTCGCACCAAGCCCGACGTGCCTCGGGATTGTTCGTTCCAGCGTGATTTCAAAATGCCCATCCAGATTGAAATAAGACTTGATGTGCCCCATCAGCCCCATGAGCTCTTCTGAGATCGATTGATCACCAAGCACGCAATCTCGCTCTGACAATTCTGCTTTTAAAATAACCGAGGGCTCGTTAAGCGCCACGCCGATACCACCATCTACTCGACCGAGCGCACCGTTGAGATCAATCAGACCGAAGTGCAGCCTGCAGGGTGTTACGATTTGTATCATTCTTTCCCTTTTCACCATCGCCCAGGATATAGTGTATAACCGCTTCTCTCTTTTGGAGCGCCTGGCTATACGCAGCTTCGATCGTACGCTTCTTCTCCTCCAGGTCGTGAGGAGCGTGCTCGCCCACCACTTTCTTTATCCTCGTATACGCGGATTCTCGAAAAAGCGGTCTGAGAACTTCTCGCTTATTCCCGCGTATCAAAATGCCCTGTTTGGGTTCATCAACCACCTCGCCAATGAGATCTATCTGCACTCCTGCTCTGCTCACCGTCTCTATGATTGTGCGTGCATGGTCTGGTGGTGTAAAAATCAAGAGCGAGTCCAGAGAAACGCCCAGGTAGTCGATGCTCTGCTGCTTTAAAAGCGAATAAACCCGGTGATTGACCAGCTTTTGGATCTTTGATTCGGTGAATACCATGCCAACGTTCGCTTCTTCGCAGATCTGCTCGGCATCACCCCTCAAGCCCCCGTTGGTTACATCGGTCATTGCATGGATCCTCGAGAGGAGTGGGAAGAGTGCTTCGCACGCCCGGATAAAGTTGATATTGAGGGTCTCCAGTACCACCTCGTGGTTGCCCGAGTAAATCGCAGTCGTGCAAATGGTTCCGCCTCCTGCGCCTTCAGTCATCAGGATCACATCGCCAGCCTTTACTCTTCTGCGCGCCGCGATATCTTGGAGTGGAGCAATGCCAACCGCACCCACGCAGGATACCATTCGATCACCTATGACCATATCCCCGCCTATGCGCAACGTACTGCCTGCAATCAGCGGTATACCGGTCAAGGCGCTGATGGTACTGACGCCCGCCACAAACTCAAAGAGCTTGCTGACATCGCCATCATCAGCAAGGTGCAGATCGGTCAAAAGAGCCACTGGTTTTGCACCCTTTACCAGTACATCTCTCAGCGCAGCGCGTGCAACGTGGAAGCCCGCAATAAATGGATAGTCGCTGAGTCGCGAATGGGTACCGTCGACCGCCACGACGATCGCATCACTGCCCATGCGTACCGCACCCGCGTCGTCCTGTGACTCCGGGGATAAAAATGAAGGTGATGCGGAAGATGCGATGCTCGCTATCTTCCGATGCACAAAGAAATCGCCCTCGCCACGGGACCCCACGCCAATCTCACCCATTCCCACAGCACTCCGCGGATAGCTCAGCAGTGCCTCAAGAAATTGGTTATCAATCCCCTTTCTCGTCAATTTCACTTCGTCAAGTACCGCACTGGCAAGCTTCTTCGCATCATCCGGTGCGATCCGTTTTGTTCTGAGGATAAGATGGGCGAGTTCATCCAAAATCTCTGACTCGGCCATGTCAGATTCTAAACCTCTCCGAACGAATCCCTCGAGATCCATTGCTCAGCCTTCTCCACGGATAGTTCTGTACCTGCGCTTTTTATTCTCCTTTCTTTGGTATTAAGATCTTCGTGCTAAAATAAATGATAAGAAGGCGGACGGAGCGCTACGATGCGCAAAAACCAATTTGTACGCCAGTAGATACCAGTAAAAGGAGCGGAGAGAGCTTTTCAGTAGCGTATAGGGCAATAATGCTGATGGGGTCCCGTTATAAAATCCCGAGCAGAATAAGATACCCCAGATAACTTCGCTGAATGAAGAACAAAATCAATACTATTATAAAGGACGCGAAAGTATATAAAGGATGAGGCTACAATAGGCTATACCATGCGATGGAAATCCGAGGGGGACCGGAAGGAGCATGTGACGATCTGGATCGACAAGAAGAATCTGGATTATCTGGATACGCTGATTGATAACGGGGTGTTTGAAAATCGGAGTCAAGCGATACGGCATGCCATCAGGACGTTCATCAATATTGATAAGGGATTAATACGATATATCGAGAACACCAGCTCGGAATAATCACACGCTCCGTGCACTCCTCCAATACTGCTTCGAGGATCTCACAGCACGGTGAACGAACAGTTGTGGCAATCCTGGCACACTGCAATCCTCGAAATCGCCCTTCAAATTCTTGTGCATAAGTGGTTAAAAACAAGTGGTTTTTTATACCTTGACACTGAAATATACGTGTAGGAGGTGATTGCGATGTGTAGTGTAGGAGGAGGCGACTTCAATATAGAGCTTGAACAGGTTGAAATGGATCGCTACAAGTGCAAGGACTGTGGAAACAAGTTTGACGGGATGGGTGAGAAGGTAATCTGCCCCTCATGCCATTCGGCGAACGTTATAAGAGTATAACGTAAAAGCAGAGTCTCTACCGAGTGAGCTCCAACGGCATTATATTGCTTATCCGTGATTCCGAACGCACTCACCACATTCGTGAGGATATACACAGAAGGGAACGATGAAGAAAGATTTCGAGGCATTAATGGAGGATTTGAAGCATATTCACGCGGATTTTAAACTCATCCCTGCCGATAAGATCGAAGTGGCAGAATGGGTAAAGTGGAAATGCCGGTATGGCTGTAAAGCGTACGGTAAGCATCTGAACTGCCCGCCTTATGTCCCCTCGTCGGAAGAGACGAAGAGGCTGATACAATGCTATGATAAGGCGCTCATTGCGCGATTTGAGGCGATACCCAACGCTGATGTCCCACCATATCGTATCCATCATTATCTCTGGGATGCGATAAAAGCGTTCTATGACACGATGTTTGAGTTCGAGCGGCACGCGTTCCTATCCGGCTATTACAAGGCATTTGCTATGGTCGGACTCTGCTGTGCGTATTGCGACGAGTGCATCCCTGAGCGGGGAAAGACTATGCTCGACCAGGCTCCGAAGCGATTTTGTGAACACCCGCATAAGATGAGACCGGGTATGGAGGCGTGTGGGATCGATGTCTTCAAGACGGTCAGGGCTGTGGGCTATGAGCTGGAGGTGCTCACCTCGCCCTATGAGAAGATCACCTTCTTCGGCTTGCTCCTGCTCGAATGATCGCGCTGCTCAAAGATTGTACCCGTTCTCGCTCATTGACGCGCTATGCCATCGTATCGTACAAACTCTATCCACTTATGCCACCTTCTTCTTTTTTATCACTCGTTTAATCTCTTCCCCATCTTTTATCTTCAACACGAAGGTGCCATGACAGGGTTTCACATACGGGAATATTATACATCCATTCTCAACCCCGACCAAGATCGGCGGGACACCGATTAGATACACATCGAACAATTTATAGCCCGGCTCGACCTCGTAAACCTCTTTGAAATTCGTCCTTATAAATTCACGACCGTCCTTATACGTGCCGCCTGAGAGTAAGATCTCATACTCCATCAATTCGATGCAGCCCATCGTTCCACCTCCTTGATGGTCGCATCTATCATCCTCTTCAAGGGTGCTGGATTATGAACAGCTCTCGCAGCGAGCTTCTCACAGGTGAACTCAATCTGTGCGGCAAGCGCTTCGGCATCTTTACCAAAGATGATCGCATAGAGTTTTGCGGTTGATAGGCTCTGGATCGTCGCGAGATAGGATAGGCCGGCATCATTATGCACGAAGACGGAGCACAGATCGAAATCCATCCGCTTCTCGGCGAGCGCCTCGATGCAGGTATCCAACCCGATCAGCTTCTCCGGATCGAGATAACAACCCTTCGGATCCGAGATTTTGAGCAGGTCGAGTGCGGAATCAGTACCTGCGGCGTATACCGCCATGCCCGCGTTTTTGAGTCCACTCGCCAGGTAGAGTGCAACGCCCGTCTGAACAGGCACTTCCGGACAGCCTAATAAGAGCAAGGCAAGTTTCATCTCTTACTTCTTTTCATTTTTGTTCTTTTAACTCTTTTTCATTGCATCTACTGAGCCCTGAAGAATTGAGCTGCATAAAGCGCCAGAAACCTGCTCGGAGCGTGATCATCCCACCATACTGGTTACGTTGTATATCCCTTACCAATGCTCCATGCCTTTCCAATAAATTCTCCGATTGCCCAGTAGCGGTTGTCTGGCATGGTGAGGGTAATAGGATCTATCTTCTTGATGTCTGGTTTGCCCTCGGTCAAACACTGATCATCAGCATACGCGCCCTTAATTTCTCCGATAAAGAGCGTGTTTGATGGTAAGTCTACTGCCTGGACGAGGCTGCACTCCATTGTGAGCGGGCACTGTTTGATCATTGGTGCGTACTCCAGATCTCCCTTGAAAGTTTCAAAGACTCGTGACTTGTCTGTCTTTTCTCCTGACACAAGACCCACGTAATCTAATGCTTTGACAAGGCTACGACCCGGGATGCTCACCCCAAATTGGCCATGCTCGTGGATGCCTGAATTGGTGTAATGGCTCTTATGCAGGGCGACAGCGATCAGAGGTGGCTGGAAATTAACACGTGATACCCACCCAACGGCCATAAAGTTTACCCGATGCCCTACCACAGCACCAACGATTACCAGTGGCATTGGGTAGACAAACGCATTATTGCTCATCTTGATCTTGTTCATGGTATCTCCTCCCCAGTTCTATCATGAATAGAGTATAGAGGTATGTAGGTTACGAATTTAAAGGCCTTCACCCCTTATCTCGACGAAAAATCGTACTGCTTCACTCCTCCCGTCGCGATCTCTTTTATCCGCTTCAATGCCGCAATTGCATCTTCACGCTTCAAATCCCTTTTCTCCTCTGTCAAGAACTTCTTCAACTGCTCTAACATTTGCTGATCCACCACACCTTCCGCATCGCTCAATATCCGTTCGTAAACCCGTTCCGGGTAATAGAGCGATCGTGCGATAGCCACGAGCTTCTCCTTCACCTCCTCAGTTATTATGCCTCGTTCCTCCGCGCGTTCGAGGTTGTATCGAATATTCACCAACGGCTCGGATAACGGGTTGAGCGACTCAGGTTCGAATAACAACGCGACTTCATCATCGGATACGAGCACGCCATTCTTATACTGCTCATAGATCCGGCCGATACCCTCCATACCATAAACATTGAGCTCAGAAGCACGCAAGGCGCCCATACTCGATGCTCCCACTACTTTCACGCCCTTCTCCAGCGCATAGAGGATCTCACGATGGGCGATTGCACAAGCTTGAAAGAAGACGCCATCGATCAGCCCTATGATCTGTGCCCCTTCCTTGACCGCCTTGAAGATATCACCCCGCGCTGCCGGTGGCCTGTACTCAGCATCCACTATACGTCTCGCCTGTTCGGTTTCAAGACTCGGCCCCAGGAACACGACGATGCTGCTTTTGTGCATTCCTGCACCTCCTCCCGATCCGTTCACCATCAACCGCGTACATCTCCAATCCTGGCACGATGACCCGCACGACCGGTACGCCGAGCTCTTCCCTCGTCAGATCCACCACGACCACTCGATCGAGTCCAGCACCTTTTAGACGTGCCACGGTATGCTGTATATCCTCGAGAAAATCATCGCTCTCAAATGAAGAGGAATCCACACGCTCAAACGCTTCAACCTCTGCAATTTCGAACCAGTGCTTGTTCATCTTTCGCACCCAGTCATAGCCCATCCTCCTCTTGAGATCCGCCGTCACGGTATCTTCTCGTGCACCGTGTATCTGCGTGAGCCTGCTCTGTGCAACCTCAGTAATCGCCCGCTTGACCGCAACGCCCGCATCGGTATGCGTCCCCATGCCAATGGTGAGCAGTCCTGGGTCCCTTAACATGAGATCGTCCGAGACGGCTGCAAACGTCGGTATACCAAGGTCACTCGTTATATCTCGGATGAGCACCGAGACCTCGGCTTTCAAGAACCGATCCATGAGATCGTGGATCTCCCCTCCTTCGATCTTCACCTGAGGCCCGGTATTTCGTGTTATCTCGACCAGTGACCATGCATCTCGCTCAATAACCTCTGCGAGACCGTGGAAAATTGCTTCTTCCAGCTCGTTTCCGCCCGCCAAACCGTTTGTATTCGTTCGGAAGAGCCTGATCCGATCATATCCCGGGGGCAGTGGGTGGAATACCGCATTCGCGGGCACGTAGAGCTCTTCCTCCGCTACGAGATCAAATCCTTTCACCCAGGGGATGGCGAGATCCTCGACCGCCCGCACATAACCCGGGAGGATCAGATCCTTCGGGTTCACCACATTCTCCCTCTCGCTCAAGCGAGCATACCGATCGATTAAAAGTTCTCGTGCTCCGACTTCCGCAGAGTATCGTTCGATCGCTTCCATCATTGCAGAGACCTTCGCCTCCTCGGCCGTCGTCCCTTTACCATTGTATACGGATATCGCTCCGCCCTCCGCAGTCGGTCTGATGCTTGAAAATACCGGTATCCCGATCCGATCGAGTCCGGTGATATCCGCAACGCGGGTCACGCCGGCAGCGGGCAGCTTCGGCTCTATCCGGGTTAAGGTCTCTTCTGGTGGAACTGCACGATGCGTACCCTTCTTATAACCCTTGATACACGACTTCAGTCTCATCAGTCAAGATCTTGTTTACTTCGCTCTGATCACAAATTACCACACGCTCTACATGCCGGGTTCCGCTCGACCGCAAACTCCTCAATCCTGGCATCCACACCATCCCAGATCAGAAGTCGATTGGTCAACAGCCCGCCCACACCACTAATATACTTCACCACCTCGGTCGCCTGAATACCGCCTATAACACTACAGGTAGCTCCGATCACCGGAAAGGTCTCTGCTTCAGGGCTCTCAGGGAATATACACTGTAAACACGCAGTTTCTCCCGGAATGATCGTGGTCACCTGACCCTCAAATCCATAGACGCCCCCGTGAAAGAAGGGGATCTTCCTCTGTATCGCCAGCTCGTTCAGTAGATATCTCGTTTGAAAGTTGTCCATTGCATCCACGATCAAATCCGCATCGGTGATGAGCTCAGCAATAGTGTCCTCACGAATTCGTTGAGTCGTGACCACCACGTCCACCTCTGAATTCATCTGTGAAAGCTTCTCTGCAAACGATTCCGCCTTTTTCTTGCCGATATCCTGCTCCCAGTGCAAGATCTGGCGGTTCAAATTGCTCAACTCGACGATATCGTCATCCAGAATCTGGATCCTCCCGACTCCCGCAACGGTTAAATAGGTGGCGGTTACAGAACCAAGGCCGCCAGCGCCTGCTATGGTAACCGTTGCGTTCTTGAGCCGCTTCTGACCGTCCTCGCCAAATATCCTCAGTTGTCGCGCGTATCGCTTCCAATCAGGTTCATCTGCAGAAACAGCATCCCCGGAATCGTCTGTTCTCACGCTCCTCGTAGTACGCATAGCAATCTCCACACAATTGTTTACCACAAAATTCCTGGGGATCGTCCGTTTCCAGTCCACAGAGTTCGCATTTGACCATTGTGTAACACCTCACCAGATCTTTGCTATTTCCACGTTATCCCGAACGGCTCTGCCAATCTCACTTCCTTCACTTCCGGGATTCGTTCCTTCAGCGTCGCCTCAACAAAATTCACCAGGGTGAACTGGCTCATTGGACAGCCTGCGCATGCGCCCTTCAATCGTACCTTTACCACACCATCTTCCACGTTCACCAGTTCGATACTCCCGCCCTCGAGTGCGAGGAGTGGTTTTATCTCTTTATCTATTACTTCTCTTACCTTTTCGAGCATAGTATCACTACCCATGTGTTGGGCACGGGACTATATAAAATCTCTCGATTATTTAGTTCAGGGATGTTCAGAGAATAATGCAGAAGGCTGAGCTACAACCCTTCGATTACAGCATTCGCTCGCCTGCCATTGGACCTGGAATGAGCGAATATATCGCCTCTATTTTTATTTTGACCGCTGCTATCGGCTTTGGTCTCCCCCGCTCTTGCGCAAGCTTCGCAACAGTATCATATAAGGGACCGGTCTCGATGATCTCCGCCGTACCCTTGAATTGGTAGCCCTCCATCTTCTCACGATCCACAACGGCTACCGCCACTTCTGGATTTTCCCGTAAGTTCTGGAGCGTTTTCTTTCCCACACCCTCTGCGAAGACGAGCGTTTCTTCATCGCCCAATCTCATGCTCCCCTTTGGTGCTAAGTTCGGTCTCCCCTTCCTGTCCGCCGTTCCAACAAATGCGAGCCCTTTCTCAAGTAATGCCCGCATCTCACCCGTTACCTTCACCATACCCATCACCACCTATTCTTACATAAGCGACGCGAAATAAAGGAGGGTACCGTGATAGCACTGATCGCCGTGTCAACATGGTTCATGCCCTTGTGATCGTAGCAGCTCGTGCTTTATAACCGCTTCTATGCCCTATCCGGTTCGTCATCCCACGCCTAACCACCGGTAGTGCTCTGCTTCGAGAGGGGGATCGCAAATTTAAGACCGTTCTTCAGCAGTCGTTCATTCGCCAGATCAATGAGGCCCAGTTCATTCAGGTGTTTCAACTGATTCGTGAGCTCTTCCTCGCGCACCCCTAAAGCTTGTGCTGCGGATACAGGAGCTGAGGGGGCAAGGTCGAGGACCCCGGCGTACATCATCGTCACTATCCGATTTTCGAGCTCTGAAAGCTTCTCATGCGGTGTATATGCATTCTTCAGGTCCAGCAGGGCTCTTAAGACCGCCTCAATACTGGTGCCTTTCGTGATGATGGTGTCAGAAAGAGCTTTAGTATATGCGCTTCCTTCGCTGAGATACTCAATGGCTATCGCACCATATTCAGTGCCTTGATATACACCCCGTTTCTTCTGCTCCACGTCTACGATATCGTCCCCTGCGATTCTCTTAAGACTGCCTCGTCCGATGATCCACAATGCCTCTGAAGCAATCTTCAAAAGCCCCTTTTCAAGCTCAACATCCTTTTTCGTGCGAAGGTCGCTCGTGCCCATAATGTAAATGGTGAACGTAGTGGCATCCATGCGCAGTACCAGCTCCCGCTCAACATCGTTGAGCACGTCCTCGGCCGCGACGAGGGTCGTTGAGAGGAGCTGTTCCGGTGCAGGTGATTGCGCCGTGCCCCGATATTTTATGCTCAATCGATCCTGTTTCCCCCGTACCACGTCCCTTATACTGCCCAGAGGAACGATGTTGTGAATTTTTTCCCCTTTTCTGAGGAGGAGGATGCGGTTGAAGAAGTGCTTGGATTCCTCCTTGCTACAGAAGTACAAGATCCCGTCTTCGAGTACCAATTTCCCTTCACGCCATACATCATCTCCGGGTACAGAGAACTGCACGTTCGTTCCTCCTCTCAAATGGTTAGATTGCTAACCGGAACAGAATGAAGGATTGCGCTCATCCGCCGCAGATGGAGCGTGGGCCCCTGTAGGTGTTATTTTATTGAGCGGTTTCATTCACTATTCTTTTTCTCAACTATTCCTTAAAATTTTAACTATGATTTAAAAATTTTTGTAAGTATGTAGAATGATTTTATCGATTCAGTGTTAGCTCCACTCTTTTCTTATTCCTTTCTTCATGCCTCGGGCTAGTGCTCGCGGAGGTTTACCCGCATCAGCTTTCTTCGGCTCTCTTCTCAGTCCGGTGCGTCCACGAACTTTTGTATACAAAAAGAGAGAGACGCTCAGGACTACCAGTCCAATCACGCCGTAGAGGAGCTTACCAACCATGCCGTTACCCTCGTTCTTCGGTTCTGATTCTGAAACTGTTGCGTTCGTGTCATTGAGCGGCGACGTGAGCGGTGTGGATATGCTGGCTGGCGAACTTGGGGAGGGAGAGGTATTCAGTGGCGTTGGGGTCACGTTTGATCTGGGGCTCGGAGAAGGTACGGGAGATGGTGTGGGAGATATGAGGTGAGGTGTTATACTCCAATCGGATAGAATCTTCACATACTCCGTCGACGGTAACCATCGACCTCGTGCCTCCTCTGGGCTCAGTACGAGATATAGTTTACCGTTGCTATCAACCTCGAGTTCACGAGTGCCACTCAGATTCCCCGCCTTGCCCACGAGAACAATGGTGTCCCCTTCACGGAGCGCCAGCCCGAAACGGGTGTCCAGTTGCCTTATACCCTGCTCGAAATCATAACGCCATGAGCTATTCACCCGAGCAACAGCTCTTTTTGTTTCTCTATTACCGATCGATTCGAACGATTTTAAAAATATCAGATAATACGTGTGGTCGAGATCATGCCTCAGCTCTCCGACTCTCGCCTTCAAGGTGATGTAATCCCCACCATACGCTCCGCCCAAAAACTCGTCGAAGGTCAGTGCATGCTCACTCGGTTCAATGGGAATAAATCCAAATCCAAATATCTCCTCACCATCCCTGAGCCCGTCTTCGTCCGTATCCGCAACGGTTGGATTCGTGACCACGCCATAGGTTCCCATCACCTCATCATAATCCGTGAGTCCATCATTATCCGTGTCCTGCTTGGTGGGGCTCGTGTTATAAAGGTGGACCTCATCGCCGTCACGGAGACCATCAAAATCACTATCCACACGAGTGGGATCGGAGCCTACCGCAATCTCATCACCATCATGCAGTCCGTCATCATCAGTATCTGGATTCGTGGGGTCAAGTGCGTAGGGATACATTCTGCTCAAATTGGTGATATTCACCACTAAACCCGATCGACTGGCTTCACTCGGGTAAATCTCAGCCATCTGTGTCTCCTCACTCGTATTGACGCGCCAGCAGAGTTCTTCCAAATCGCTGAGCCCATCGCCATCCGTGTCCCCGGCGAGTGGATCAGTAAAAAAGCCGAATAATCCTAAATATTCTACATAATTCGAGAGCCCATCGTCATCTGTGTCCTTATCCCAGGGGTCAGAACCATTCAGATATTCCTGCTGATTCGTTCGCCCGTTATGATTATAATCAAGCCCGGCATCAGCCGCAGCGTTTGGATTCAGCCCGTGATCCGATTCCCACCCATCGGGTATACCATCGCCATCCGTATCCTTTTTCTGTGGATCGAGTCCTGATGCAGGTACCAGCATTAAGGCTATGCCAAGACCAAGAAGTACCACAAGCAGCGGAAAACCGCGGATGAGTTCTGGCATATCGTCCATGCCCCATGTGGATAAAAAATTCAATATTTCTATAAATAGCTATCCAAAATCGAAAGAGAACTTATCGATTATAGAAAGAAATATATCTCATGGAGACGTCATTTAGAAGACCAAAACCCACTGGTATAAGTTATTAATACAAATGATGGTATAAAAGATGGTCAACCCGATTACGCACCGCAATCCATACTTCCCTACTATTCGTTTACTCTGCTCGGATTTATTGAAATAGTATAAGGAGAGATAAAAAAGGAGTAAGAGAATCGGTGCGAAGATCTTCAATGGCAATGAATACGGGTGGTAATACAAGGGATTGAGTTCGTAGAGGTTCTCAGTGGTTGCCAGGGCGACTCGCGTGATGATGAGATCAAGTAAGTTGAGAATGAAGTAGGGGATGGTGAATACAAACATTCGATTGGGATAATAACCCCAGCTCCACGCAGAAGTACCGGGTGTATAGTGCATCACCAACAAGGTTAACGAAGGCACTATATAAGTTTTTCGGTTTTTTTACGCCATACCAAGCTTCCTTTTGTTTATAAAAGCGTTATAAATAGTTGGTTAGTCGAAGCCGAAAGATACGGATAAAAAAATAAAAATATCTGATAATAAAGTTACAACATTTGCAATTTTATTTGAACTATCAGGGGTTACGCGTACCGTTTACCCACCGCATAGCCAATCGAGATACCGCCCGCGGCTATCAGCGCGGCGAATAAGATAACGTTCCAGAATACGATCCATGAGGCGCTAATATACCCAATCGTACTTGCCGTGAGGTATATCCCCCAGAAACCAACCACCAGTGAGAGTATTCCTGCGGTTAGTAGTGCAAAGAAGAAAGCATCGTCCGCCATTTTTCAGCCCCTCTTCAGCTTATCCATACCGATATCCCTACCATTGCGCACTCCGCCTATTTAAAAGTAACTACGTCGTTCTCTCGGTGAGCGCCCGCAACGTGGCTACTCCCAATTCTAATAATTCCGCCGCACTCACATTTCCCAACTCTTCCATCGCCTCTTTCAGCACGATGTTCGTTTCCTCCTCGTCCTCCGCAGTCAGATCTTCTCTCAAACTGGATATCAACGCGTCGGCACCCCCGCCCTGCACTTCTCCCTGGTCTTTTCGCTGCTCCACTGCTTTTGGTTCCTCCACTTTGAATGCTTCCAACTCTGGTTCCTCACGTTTGGGTTCCTCCTGCGCTTCCTCGCCTTTAAGCTCCTCTTCTTTGAATTCCACCTTCTGTGGCTCCTCATCCCTCATCTCCTCTGCATCTGATTGTAACCACCACTCCCGTACCTGCTCCATCTCCTTATCGTCCTCGAATAACTCCTCTTCGGTACTGTTAGCCATGCCCATCCCTTCGCCCCCTTCCGGATGCGAAGGTGGACCTGCGAGATCCTCGTACTCACTTCCAGGCCTCATCTTCTTTAATAAGTCCATTTCTTGTTCCTCCTATTTTGCTTCTCACCCCATTTCCATACTAAAAAGCCCATCGGCAAATATCGGGACTACATAGAGCACGATAGCTGAAACGAAGAATAAGATAGAAGCGTAAAAGCAGAGCGTATAGCTGCTCCCACCGACTGCGAATTTTGATGCCAAGACATTGGCAATGGTGAGAACAAGGATGATGATGGTCACATAGGTCCCGATGAACGCGAGATCCGCGCCGCCACCAATATTAAAGAACCCCATGCCTGCCGGCATCTGCTCGAGTGCGCCTCCAACCTCCGTTGAATGCTCCTCCATCATCTTGGCAACCGCATTATTGAACGAGAACATTATGCGATAGATGAATAAGAGGACACCGCTCATCGTACCATGGAGTGGTATCACGAGGTTGATGAACCCTGAGGATACCAGTTTCCGTTTCGCTCTCAAGATCGCGATCCTCAATGAAGAGAGCGCGGTGACCTCGCCTATCCTGGTCGGATTGCCACCCAGGGCTATCGCATCCAGGAATACGGTGGTAAATCGGGTGACTAATTCCGAACCTGTTTCTCCCAAGAAATAATGCCAGCAGATCTTCGGACTTATGCCGTTAACTAACCGTTTCTGGAGTCTATTTGCTGATTCTTCCAGTGAAGCAATCGATTTCTTATCGAGGTGTTCCAGTGCGACCGTGAGTGTCGTCTCCGCAGTCCCGGCAATGGTGCCAAGGCTCTTTAAAAAGGTCGAGATATCAAAGTCCCTCTTTTCTATCTTCCTCATGTCCTTCATTCCCACCACGCCTATCGGTGCAAGCAATGCCGCGGCGACGAGAAATATCACCCACAGGTCCACTCCGACCACCAGCAGAAAAAGGCTAATCATACCGAGGAGGGGAATAATAATTCGGCTCATCTTACCCGCCAGTTCCTGCTCCTTTGACCGTATCTCCATCGAATGCGTCATAATTTCATACGGGGAAGCCCGGTATATCACATAGACCGCAAAAAAAGTAACGAAACAGAATAAAAAACCTGCTAAAACTGACATAAGAAATGTATCACCCATGTTGAAGAGCATGGTGCTTATAAGAAACACTGCGATCACCAGAACAACTGAGACGAGCAGTGCGGCATAACCATCCGTCCACTTCTTCAGGGTTTCGACATCGGTCAGGTATTTATTGGTGTACACCTCCACCATTCGCTCAGTCTCACCGCTACAAAATCGCTCCTCATCCTCACCCGTAGCCATCGCATTCGAGAGCCGGATAAGAAAGTCTTTAAGCGCAGGATGGTGCGCCTCATTGGCAACCATTCGGCATGCCGTTGCATAGTTATACCCCAGATTCCGGGTTAAGAGATATACCTTCTTCAGTGACTGTGCGGTCATGCCCCCCTGTTCCGCAGCGTACTCGAAGATCTTATCCCGTCCTATATTCGAGGTAGCAATGGATGAGAGGTAGGTGAGGATGTTGAGAAGGTCCAGCATCATTGCCTGGTCCTCTTTGATCTGACGCCCGATATTGAGATCAAGTCTCTTCTTACCCGCCATCTTCACGCCACCTGCCTCGTAACGATCAAGTGCACCCTTGATTTATGCAACCGCCTCACCCTCCATCTTGGCTAAGACGGAGAAGAGCTCGTAAAAGTCCGTGATTCCGGATTCGTGTATCTTCTTCAATATCCGCGCCCGCTTCTCCAGCTCTTTATAAATCTTTCGCTCCTGACCCTCAGGAATACCTTTCCTCGGTGCTATTTTCCGCTCCAGCAGATACGAGTTCATGTTTCCGGTGAACTGAAAGGTGTCAGTCGAAGGATTCCACCTGAAAACCTCAATGAACGAGAACGAGTCGGTATACGTATCGTAGCCCACGATCTCGTTGACACTCGTTATCCTCCTGAGCATCCTACCATCAGGACCTCTGACCGCGTCAGGAAAAACGACGACGTTTAAGTTGTCAATATACGTCTTCGGAACATTTATGGGATCTCCCGTAATCCGTTGAATGAGCTTCTCGACCGTTGAGGCATGGAACGTGGACATGGCGGGGTGTCCGGTTTGCATTCCCTGGAATACAATATTCCCCTCCACCCCCCGTATCTCACCCACAATGATCTCGTTGGGACGCTGTCGCAATGCGGCCCTTAACAGGTCGAACATTTCAACGCGCGAGCCTTCACCTTCTCGCTTCCCCTGCATGGTTCTCGTGACTTCTCGTATCCAATTTTGATGGGGAACCTGGAGCTCGGAGGTCTCCTCGATGGAGACGATCTTCGCCTTAGGCGGGATGAAGGTCGTGATCGCGTTCATCGTCGTCGTTTTTCCTGACGCGGTCTCACCTGCGATGAAACAGTTCATCCCTTCGCGAAGCGCGATCCAGAAATAGGCCGCCATTATATAATCCAAGGTGCCATATTCGATCAGTTGAAGGACGCTGAGCGGCGTTTGGCTGAATTTCCGGATGGTAAAATTCGAGCCTTGCTTTGAGATATCTTTCCCGAGTACAATATTGATACGAGAACCGTCAGGCAGCGTGGCATCCATTATTGGATTGAAGTAAGAGACCGGCTTCCCGATCTTCTCTGAGAGCTTTATGACGAACGCGTCCAGATCATCTTCTCGTTCAAACCGTATCGGTGCTTTACACGATTCAAAGATCTTATGCTCGATGAAGATATTGCCCAACCCTGAGCAGGATATATCCTCAATGTGCGGGTCGTGGATAAGGGGATCCAGAACACCCAGGCCCACATTATCCCTTATGATAAGGTACTTGACTGCTTTAAATTCAAAAGGATTAACCGCTATTTTTTTACCATCACCATTATCCTTCCAGAATTTAGTGAGCGCGAGTAATTTTTTCTTGCTCGTACCACCACGTGGCTCCGTTTTGAGTTCGCATACCGCATCGATGCAGCTCTCAAGAATAGCCTTCTTCTGTTCCGCGTTCTTCGGCTCCTCGTATTGATCGACCAATACCGATATTTTTTTCGCTACCTGATCAACCAGGGCATCAAAGTCCTGGAAGACAAACGGCTCTATAGGGATGTAGTGATGCCTCGCATCCTCCTTATCATAACAGATATGGACAGCTATATCTGCATTGACCGGATAGATCAAATTGGGATTGGTGATCTCCTTCATCTTCCTCGTCAACTGGGGATAGAATTTTGGTACCCCGAGGGTATCTAAAGGCATCATATGGAGATACTTGAAGACATGCTTGCTCTCTTCAATGTATTTCCTCTCCTCGGGTGGCAAGAGCTGGAAGAGTGCACACTGTGTCATCCCGTGGTCTTCGTTCGCCTCAGTACCATCGAGTTTAATAGATTCAAACGGCAATCTGGTGGTGGGCATTTTCAGTCATGCCCCCTATGCTTTCGTTCGGGAGATAGGAATGATACGCAAGCCAAACGCAGGCTCAATTTCAAATGCGATTACATTTCCCGTGGTCTTCTGAGCTCCCCGTATCTTTGCAACCTCGAGTGTTTTTACCAGCCGTCCCCCCACCTCTTCGTTCTTCAAACTCAGGTGTGCGTCACAGATAGACCTCACGCGTGTGAGCACCTCCTCATTGAATGCGAACGTGTGAGCAGTGATCAAGACCGTCTTGCCAGCATCACATAGTTTCTTGCAGGACGCAAAGAAATTGAGAATATCAAAATCTGACGCATCAGTGACAAAAACAGTAAGAGAATCAATGAGGATTATTTCTGAAGATTTAGCTTTGATATGCGCGGAGATATAATCGAGGAACGGGAGGTCATTAGCCCATCTCATTCCCTCTATATGAATCGGATACACTTTTAACTTGCCTAACGCATAATAATCTGATACATCGAGGGACAGACTTTCCATCTGCTTCAACAAGCTCTTTATCGTGTTCTCCGTCGTGTAGGTCGCATAGCTGAAGCCCTGCTGCAGTCCTCCCCACATGAGTTGCTGTGTCAAAACGCTCTTCCCGGTATCGCTCGACCCTTCGATGAGCGTAAGCGAGCCTGCGGGTATTCCACCACCCATCTTCTTGTCCATCTCAGGGTTCCCGCAGGTGAGGACCTCTTTACTGCCAACCGCGTCAGCGATGCGTATTTCCTCGTCGTTCTGAGCTCGCTCTTTGGCCATTGTATTAGTAATGATTTGCGGAATAAAGACATAAAAAGTTTTGGTTAGTTTTGACTTTTTTCTCAATATACCTACTTTTTATTGAGAACAATCTAAAGAATATTTGAACTTCTCGCACCGAAGAGGAGAACCAGGTGGCACGACTCCTTATGAGTGGATTAAAAATACCGGGCTTCAAAAATCCCGTTCGGCGTGACCACCTTGAGCCAGTTCTGGCTCGCATTGGTGATCGCTGGATGAACCCGAATCGCGATATACATCTGCTCATCAGGATCAAATATCCCCGGGTTGATTAAATCCGGACTGATCTTCACCACGGTCCATTCATTATCCTGCAAGGCACTGCTGTTATAATACGTGTTGCGATACGGTATCCATCGGTAGATCGTTCTATTTTCCGTCCCGGTATCGTTATGATAATAAATAAAGACATCCATATGCTTAAAATCCGCATTTACAATCTTCGTTGAACCGGTATTCGTGAGCGAGAGATCGATTATACTGTAGGTGCTGTTCGTGCTTACCGAGATCGTTCCTATTTCTAGTTCCGTCTTCAGTCTCGAATTATCGATCTCATTGATCTTCTTGAGCGAGTTGGATAATGTATCCATGGTGAAGAGAGCGCCTGTCATGAACAGGTACGACGAGATACCAATGATCACCACCATCGCAATTGTGGCGAAGATCGTTCCAAAACCCATCTTTTCCTCCTCGAAGACCGAGCTTAAGACGTTTATACAACTTTTTTGATCATTGACTGAGGCACGTGACGTTTACTCACCTTTTAGTCGTTCCTCCCTGGAGACATCTCGCCCTTATCGTTTGTTATAAGGAGAACTTTTCTTCATCTGATATCCCGTTATAAAGAACGATTTTAACGTAATAGTCGCCTGAGGTAACGCTGGTAGAGGTATTTATGGTTATATTGAGCGTCTCCCCGATATCCCACTTAGTATCACCATCATCATTTTCGATCGCATAACGCCAGCAGGGAGCCGGCGCAGAGAGACTTGCATTATACGGAATTCTCTGGAACTCGTTTATCTTGCCAAAGAAGATATCAGATTGTTCTATCTGCGGTATTTCTGAAGCACCGGTGTTTTTTACCCAGATATACACCTGCTGCGACGTGTCATTCGCTACCGCAATGATATCAACCGATGTTTCAATTCGATCACCGAGCTTCGCACTGCTTTTTACCGCGGATGACGTAGCGCGCTGTACAGCGGGATAGATTGCACTGAGGAGCATGCCTGCACAGATCACACAGGCGATGGTTATGATCGCTGTGGTAAGCACGGTTTCTGACATTTTTTACATCCTCACTCTGGTATTTGTCATCTCTTAGAAGCGCGCATTGCCATAATCCCCGATTACCATACCAGTACGGTATCGGTATTCTGCTCAAAGGAAAGGGGATTCACTTGAGGTGTCGGACTCTAACCTGAAATCGGGCAACCCTCAGGGGCTCATTTGGCGTTGATCGTTCTCAACATCGAGTCCTTCAGGAGCATGCTCAACTCCTGATGCCTCCCGGTAAGAATCCGATTTAATTCAAAGAGCGCGACAATACAATGTTTCGCTTCTACATGCTCTTTATCCGGGATTTGAACCACATCAGGGAGCTTGGCGATTTTGAAAATGGTATCCTTCGTCTCCTTTGAGATACGGCCGGTCAGTTCAAGCAGGTCGACGACCTGGTTTAACTTCTCCATGCCGATCAGATTGACGGTGGTGTCCGCCCATTGAATGAGTTGCGCGAGCGTAATCGCGTTAATTACTTCGTTTCCATATTCATCCCTGACCACAATGCCAAACTCATTCAATTCAGATTCTGATCTCGGTCTGCGAACGAGCATGCCTTCAGATTGGTTCTCTGGTTCCGCCACCATCTCGATAGCAGGTTCTCCTTGCTTCAGATTCGATAGCTCTGCAGCACGCTGTTCCTTGAGCTCCTGGACGGCATTCTCCAGATGCTTCACCTTTTCTTCAAATAACTTCGAGACGATTTCCGCTAATTCTTCTACCGTATCCTCGAGGTTTTTTATCCGCCCTTCATCGGAGCACTTTCCCTCGCCCAACTCCTTCAATTGTTCCACACTCTCTTCTAAATGCCTCAGTCGCTCGTCTATACGACCAACT
>RXIE01000176.1 GCA_004212135.1 Candidatus Methanophagales archaeon ANME-1-THS
ATCGCTTTATTCTCCCTCGCCAACGCGATTACCTGCTCATCGGTGAGGGAGAAGATGTCCCGCATCGGCTCGGGCGTCTCGACCCATTCGGTTCCGCCCTCTGCATTGTAGACCACCATTTTATCCTTGGTACCAATATTCTTCTCCACAATTGCCCAGGTATGAGGATCCACGACCCAGGAATCGGGAATCACCTTGCCACCGACGACTGATTCCCCGAGCCCCCAATTCGCTTCGATAAGAATCCCGGGCCAGCCGGTGGTTCGGTGCACCGTGAAGACCACTCCGGCCGCTTTTGCGTTTACCATCTGCATGACCACGGCGCATAAGTGAACTCTTGAGTGGAGGAATACCGGATCGTCAGATGATGATTTTCCCGCTTCTTTTAAGAAATTCGCACGATGCGCGTTCCGGTAATAGATCGCCCGCTTTCCGTAAAGTGAGATCCAGCACTTCTTCACCGCTTCCACCACGTTATCCGCCCCGCGAACATTCAGAAAAGTCTCCTGCTGTCCCGCAAACGAGGCGGTCGGCATATCCTCAGCAGTTGCTGAGCTCCTCACTGCTACCGGTGCATCTTTGGTTCCGGTTTCCTGGCAAAGCATGAGATAGTGAGATCTTATTGCACGCTCAACCTCAGGTGGTACTTTACCGCGCTCCATCTCTGCTCTGATTCGTTCACCCTGTGCAAAGATCGTATCTTCCAGCTTCTTTTGTCGTTCGAGTAGCTCGGATAGCTTTGTTTCGTGCCCCTCACGCTCACCACCCAGTTTAAGCCGTTCCAATTCGAGCTTGATCCAGGGCTCAGAAAGAACTTCAAGTTCTTTTATAGGGGTGCGTAGGTTATTTACCTCTAAAAAGCGTTCATATGCCTCCACAGTTACATTAAAGCCCGCCGGTACCCTCACACCCGGGACATTCCCGAGGTCTGCAAGGCTTGCTCCCTTCCCCCCAACAAGAAGAATATCTCTGGCACCCTTATCTATTTCCTTAAATCCCACAATCAACGGCCTTTCTTGTAAAGGTGTCATCTTCTCATATCCCCCATATCGAACCTACCTTGAGGTACGTGTATGTAGAAATAAAGGACTGCACATATAAAATGCTGCTAAAATTACCAGCACGATGAGGGGATAGATGAACTGCAATGAGAGGATATATAAGAAGAAGAGCATGAAAAACAGGATCCCCAGGGGTATAACGATCCGTTTATCTCGCAGATTCCGGTACCGTATTCTGCTAACCATCAAAACGCATAACAGCGCCATTAGACCGAGCAGAAAGAGCACAGTTGAAGGGCGAAAGAGTTTTAACTCAACCGCCATGAGCGTGAACGAGGCTAAAAAGGTCGCACTCCCCGTGATCGGAAAGCCCACAAAATCATTCTTTCGTTCTTTTGGTAAAGCTTTTCTATAAGCCCTTACAGGGCTTGCGGGGTCGTGGGGCAGAGCCCCACATAAGAAAAGGTTTGCGTTGAACCGCGCAAGCCGTAACATCCCGCAGATCACATAAGCACCACAGAATACCAATACGACCCCGGCATACGAGCGGGAAATAGGTCCATAATCCTTTATGAGTACATAGACCACAATCGCTGGCGCGAGACCAAAGGAGACCAGATCTGCAAGGGAATCGAGATAGGTGCCTAAAGGTGAATGCGCAACAGTTCGCGCCACCATACCATCCAGTCCATCAACCACGGCCGCGAGTAACAGCACGACAAGCGCATTTTTGAGCGCTCGGTCGTTAACGCTGACGCCGCCAAGCACCAGTACGAGAGCAGAGAAGCCGAGTAACGCGTTGAGAAGGGAGAGCAGATCCGGCAGTTTGATGAGCCTTAGCATACAAGAAAAGATGAGATCACGCTCAGTGTGTCCTTCCATCTTCGTCTCTTCTCTCTCTCCCCTTGGAATCACCTTTTCCTCTACCCAGATAAAAGAACTGGCCTAATCGGCTATTAAAATCACTCCATACCCCGTCTTTCTCCTTCAAGGACTCATAGGTCTGGAGCTGCTGGAACTCCTTGAGCTGCGCATCCAGCATATCCGCATAACATAATGCCTCGGCTTCCGCAAACATGGGCTTTACCGGTGAACCCCACTCACCATAGTTATGGTGACTCAAGATGAGGTGGAGCAATTTGAGCCGAATCTCTTCCGGAAAACCTTCGATCTCGTTTAGCCGCTCTTCCACCATTTGATAACCCAGCACGATATGATCGATTAGCCCGCCTTCTTCGGTCACCGCTATTCGAAATGCATAGTCATACGTGGCCGTCTTTCCTATATCGTGCAGGAGAGCCCCGGCAAGCAACAGATCCCGGTCGAGTTCCGGGTAGAGCAGCGCGATGGTCTCGCAGAGCGTTGTAACCGCATGCGTATGCTCCAGAAGCCCGCCCCTATAATTATGGTGGTGTATCTTCGCAGAGGGCGCGGATGTAAACGCTTTGAGAAACACGGGATCCCTGAGAAAGGCCCATACGATGCGCTTCAAATAATCGTTCGCTATACTCCCCACCTTTTTGACGAGCTCAGCAGTTAAACCATCGATATCCTTCAATGTCCGGGGCATATAGTCGGTCATATCGTACGTCCCACTGGCTCGTGCAACTCCATCTGGCTCGAAGATGAGCTGTAAACGGCCTCTAAAGGATTCAACCACACCTTTTATACGCACAATATCGCCGGGTTCGAGTAAAGATGCCACTTCCTCGGCTTCTTCCCAGCACTTCGCCCAGATACTGCCCGTGCTATCCGCTAATTTCAGTTGAAGATAATAACCTTCCTTCGTGACAAATTCCCTTAACTCCTTCTCCATCACCAGAAACGTGGAATCAACCGAGCTCCCGACCGTTAAATCCTTCACCTTTTTAGTGCCACTCATTCCCCGTCCCATTGTGCAATCCCAACGCGATGAGCGCAATCTTATCCCTGCTCCAGCTCCTTCATCATGTCGTCCATCGAATAGATCCCGCTTCTCTCTTTCATACTGATCCATTCAATGGCTTTCAGAGCGCCCTGCGCGAAGGCTTCGCGGCTTTGCGCACGGTGTATGATCTCCAACCGCTCTCCTTTCCCCACATATAAAACGGTATGCTCGCCCACGATATCGCCCGCTCGTACCGCATGTATTCCGATCTCCGCATCCGTCCGCTCGCCGGTTATACCCTTCCTACCGTAGACAAACGCCGGTCTTCCTCCCCCTTCAACACCGGTGTACTGGGCGATGAGTTCCGCAGCTTTAACTGCCGTCCCACTCGGCGCGTCCTTCTTAAGCGCGTGGTGCATCTCGATGATCTCCATGTGGTACTGATATGCCCGAAGTTGTTGTGCAGCTTCCGCGACCAATCGCCAGAAGACGTTCACCCCAATGGAGAAGTTAGGCGATATAAGTGCAGGTACCTTACCCTTTACCGCGTCCTCTATCTCGGCGAACTGCTGTGCGGAAAAGCCCGTTGTGCCAACCACGAGCTTGACCTTATGACGTGTGGCGATTTTAATGTTTTCAACCGCTGCCGCTGCATTGGTAAAGTCCACAAATACATCGGGAGTAACCGCTTTGAAGATCTCCTCCATGTGAGCGGGGCTTGCGATCTTTAGCCCCGGTGCAAGCTCTTCCCCGACGCCACGAGGGTCAAAACCCGCTACCAATGCCATCCTCTTGTGCTCCAGGACGCCTCGTACCACCTGAGTGCCCATCCTCCCCTTTGCTCCGGCGACCGCTACTTTTATTCCCATGGTTAATTCTTTGCCTGCGAAGGTATAAAAATAAAACGCCTTTTAACGAGTAAACGGTACAAAAAACCAGTTTAAGGGCGCTTTTACCGGTCCCACCGCGTTCATGTTCTCGTAAAAAGGATGGTCACTTCCGCATCACCACGCTCACCACATCGCCGTCTGCGAGCACATGCGAGAGCCCGACTCGCTGGCCACCGTACTTCACGGACCTCCCCCAGATGCGTGCGTATCTGAACTTCTCAACAAAGTCACGATGGATAGTAGAACAGACGTCTGCTACCGTCGCATCTCTCCGGATGACCAACGGATTGCTCATATCGGGTGGTGCAGCCCGGGGCTTCATGTAGATGCGCATGAATTCGAGTTCAGTATAGATCCGCTCCTTCAGTGCCTCGATATGAAGGCTGAGCGATGCGGAGATGAAAACTGCGTCAGGAAACCGCGCCATGCATGACCTGAGCCGCTCTGAATCCACCAAATCGATCTTGTTGATGACCGTGAGCGCGCGGATATACGTGCGGTTCCCGATGACCACATCGATGAGCTCATCGAGCGTGATAGGTTCGCGTATAAGGAGATCTGCGTTATGTATTTTGTATTCTGCCAGGACCGCGCGAATCAGCCGCTCATCGAGGTCAAGGTCAACCGTGCTGCTCACGGTAATTCCGCCCCGTCCCATTTTACGAAGCGCGACATCCGGAGGTCTCGTGTTGATCCGAATGCCCGCGTCATAGAGTTCCTTTACCAGCGTCTCATGCTGCTTCGGCTGGAGGATATCAACGAGGATAAGGATCAAGTCCGCATTCCGCATCACGGAAAGCACCTCTTTGCCATGCCCTCGGCCCGCTGCGGCACCTTGAATGAGCCCCGGGACATCGAGCACTTGCATCCTCGCACCTTTGTAGAGGAGCATCCCTGGGATGACCTCGAGCGTCGTGAAGTCATAGTCCGCGACCTCAGCAGAGGTGCCGGTAAGGCTATTGAGCAATGTTGACTTACCGACCGAAGGAAAACCAACCATCACAATGGTCGCATCCCCCGATTTCTTCACTGCATAGCCTTCCCTTCGGGCAGCCGATTTCGCCCTCGCTTGTCTCTGGAGTTCGTCCTTGAGCCGGGCAAGTTTCGCCTTGAGCCGCCCGATATGGTGCTGTGTTGCCTTGTTGTAGGGCGTCTTCTTGAGTTCGTCCTCTATACTTCTGATCTCCTCTTCAATGGTCATCCGGTGAGACGTCCATTCGATATGGGTCTGTCTTTTACAGTAACCATAAATAGGTAACTGCTGATATTGTTTTACGATGCACATCGTCGTGGTGGGCTGTGGATTTGCGGGCCTCGAAGCCGCGCGCATGCTCCGAAAGAAGGCAAAAGAGCTCGAAATTACCATGATTGACCGCAAACCACGATTTGATTACCCGCCCGCCTATCCGGAAGTATTGAGTGGAAAAGTTACACCGGACGAGATAGCCTGCGATTTAAAACCCATCGTCACGAAGGTAAGGGCGGAATTTATTCGTGCGGAGGTCGTCACTCTTGATCTTCAAGCAAAGAAGGTGAGGACCGAAGCCACTTCGGATGGCGAAGAGCGGGATATACCATACGACGTTCTCCTGCTGGCCATCGGCGCGGAACAGACATTTTTTGGTATCCCGGGTGCTGAGGAGCACTCATACTCCGTGAATACGCTGAAGAATACGATTGCAACTAAGAATGCACTTGATAACCTCGACTATTCCAGGAAGAACGTGATTCTGGTCATCGGTGCCGGATTGACCGGAGTAGAGGTTGCGGGCGAACTGGTGGATTATTTCAGGGATAGGAATGCACCGGTACGCATATATCTGGTTGAGATGATGCCGCGGATATTGCCTGCTCTTCCTAAAGAGGAGATAGCCACCCATGTACGCAGATTCCTTTCTCACCGAGGTGTTGAGCTATTGACGGAGACGGCAGTGCAAGAAGTCAATGAGCGGAAGATCCTATTTAAGGATGGCCGGGAACTCCGTTATGATCTTATCATCTGGACCGCGGGGATAAAGCCCAATAGGCTCCTTGAGCATCTTGATGTCCCCAAGGTGAAGGGCTGGCTCAAGGTGGATCCGTACCTCCGGGTGGAAGGTATGCACGATGTTTTTGCCGTTGGTGATACCGCGTGGTTCGAACATGAAGGCGTTCGTTCCGGCCAGAACGTCGAGGAAGCAACAGGTCAGGGGAAGGTGGCTGCGGAGAATATCATACGATCGCTGAAAGGTAAGAAATTGAAGCGGTACAGACCGAAGAACACGATACAGAACCCACGTACGCTGATATCGCTCGGTGATGATAAGGGCGTGATATACCTCAGGGGATTGATGGTTCGGATCTTTGCGTACCGGCTAAAGAAGTTCGTCGAGCATCGCTATATGCGGATGTTCTGATAGGCGCGGAGTGAGAACAGTGATGGATAAGAAATTGCCACAATGACTGAAAAAATAAAAGGCGTAAGGTAAGTTTATAAAGAGGTAAAATAAAATGAAGGAAAAATGATAACCAAGACCTCTTACATTAACTTTGTTAAAATTCTAACAAATGAGATACTTAGCAAACTTAACGGTACATATTTGAATTTTAAACGATTTGAATTCCCCGACAATCCCTCAAAAATCATTATATTAGACACTTTAGGCGATAAGAGCAGGGATTACTCTTCTTGCATTGGCGATGAAACTCGAACATTAACCAGTGTAAAGAACAATTCGATGTCTGTAAAGTTCCTGACAAAAGAAAGCAAAGGTACCATAATGGTACTGCCATCGTTGTCCATAAAAATTGCCGGGTTTTAATACAAGTGATGAACGGAATCGTTAACCCCTCAAAAAAGGAATTTTTTGTAACTACTCTTTTAAAATGGCATAAAAAAAACAGGAGAGACTTCCCTTGGAGGAGGACATCAGATCCGTACAAAATCCTAATCTCTGAAATATTGCTTCAGAAAACAAGAGCTGAAAATGTCGTTCCGGTATTTAACAGTTTCTCCTCAAAATATCCGGATGCGAAAAAGCTATCCACTGCATCTTATAACGAACTGAAAAATGAGATAGAAATTCTCGGCTTATTTAATCAGCGTGCTGCAAAATTGCAAAAGCTTACCAAAATATTGGTTGAAAAATATAATGGAAAAGTGCCTAATAATAAAAAGGAATTACTGGAACTTCCAGGGATTGGCAATTATATTGCGAATGCTGTACTGTGCTTTGCGTTTGGGTATGACCTTCCGCTATTAGATACAAATATCGGTAGGATTATTGAAAGAGTCTTTTCCATAAAAGTGACTGGCGAAGAAAGAAAAAAAGATAAGGTATGGGAAATGATAGCCGAAATCGTCCCGGCTAGTAAATCAAGAGAATACAACTATTCTTTGATTGATTTTGGTGCTCTGGTATGTACTGCTAAAAATCCCAAACATAATTTATGCCCGCTTGCTGAAATCTGCGACTATTATCTGGGTGATAAGAAAAGGAACGAAATTTCATCCGACTGCTGGAATTAAAAAGTTTAAGACCTCAAACTACACTCCTTGTTCAAAACCTTTTGCAAAAACTCATAAAGTGAGACAGCTACCCGGTAAGCTAACGGAACTGGCACACCGTTCCCTATCAGGGCATACTTTGCCGTCAGTGATTTTTCCGGGAGAAGAGGATAAGAATCAGGGATTCCTTGAATCCGCATTGCTTCCCTTACAGTGAGTCTCCGGTTTTCCCACGGATGAAGATGAACTTCATTGTGGCCGTAACATGCTGTAGGGCTGTACCTGTAACGGTGAAGGCGTTTGAAGGACTTTCTTCTATCATCTCCCTCGCATACGGTTGCAAACTTATCTGAATAAGGCTTAAAAACTTCTAGGCCGTTCGGCTGCTTGCTAGGAGGATCACATCCATCAAGAATACTATAAACCATTAATTCGTCAGGAATTCCGGTAGGCTTTTCGGGTATTTTACCGGGGGGTTCAACTGCTGGCCAGTTAAACCGTGTTTTTGCGTCTTTGTACTCGGGACATTCAGGAAAGGGAAACCACCTCCTTTCTTTTTCCCCAAGCACCCTGCTAAGAGATGCTTCTAAAAGATTCTGCATTATACCAATGAAAATTAACCTCTCACGATCTTGGGGGACTCCGAATTCAAGCGCACTCAAAATTTTCAAATCGAGAGAATAACCGTTTTCTTCAAGCTGGGCTTCAAGTTCATCAAGAAACGCACGGTGTTTTTTGGTTCTTAAAAGCCCGGAGACATTCTCAAACACAAAAAAGTCCGGTTTGATTTCGCATATCCGGTCTACATAAATTTTGGAAAGGACACCGTGGTTCCCCTTATCACCTCGATTTTTACCTCCCCTAGCGAAATCAGGGCAAGGGGGACCGCCGATAGCCCCGAAAAGCGGTGGCCTTCCATGCGGAAAAGCCTTTTTAATAATATCGTCAGCTGGTATTTCCTCAATACTCCGGCAGTCAGAGATCTTGGCTATTGCATCTACACCGGAAGAACGTCTCCAGGCCGTCATGCCATACTCGTACATTTCTTTAAAAACAAGGCTACACTCGTTGGTCCAGACAATTTTAAAGCCGGCCAGTTCAAATCCTAGGTCAAGAAAACCGCCTCCGGTGAAAAATGAAAGTACAGGGATTTTTTTACCGCCATCTATAATTCTGCGCGGATTAACGGGTATGAAATCCATTTTAATCGGCTCCAGCATATATGGTGGTAAGTTTTCCCTCCCCGTAGTTATTTGTAACTTTACCGGGGATCATAGAGAAGACTAATACTTCATCCAGGGTTTTGTTCAGCGCCGGATGACGGTCAGGGTGCAGGCCTCTTACAGTAATGATATTAGAATTTTGTGGATCAGATATTAGCTTAATGAGCATAAAACCATTTCTTAACTTCTTTATCTCTTTAAGTTTTCCCTTTGCATCATGCGGCCAGTCTCTTTCCGGTTCAGTTCCTCTTTTTTCCCAGTAGGAAGGACAGCACGGTCTGTAGAGGCAGAACTGGCACACCCCAGGGTTTGGTGATGCAAGATTGCTTAAGGCACTCTCGTAATTTTTTGCTTTATTTGTTATTACAAAATTAATATCATTTAGAAGCTGGCGTGCCTCGTCTAATAAACAGGGGCATTCTTCCTGATAAAAGGGAATTGTACGGGGAACACCGTCTAATCCGACCAGTTCTATCGATGCTGGCCACTTACCGTACATCGAATTATAGAGAGCCGCATAAAGTTTTGCCTGAATCCGGTAATCATAACGAACTTCCGGATCGAATGATGCTTGTTCTTCAGACTCAGCAATAGATCCGGTTTTGAAGTCAATTATCACGTCACCTGCATCTGTTGATATGATGGCATCTACGTATCCCCCAACTTTCCCGTCCGGGGTTTGCAACCACACTTCATGCGAAGCTCTTTTGGAGGAATCGGCTTTTCCAGACTGATGTGAAAAGGCAGACATTAAGTTCCGCACCAATAGTATGCATTGCTGTTTCTTCACTTCAAAGTTATGCGCTGATTTTTCAAGGGGAACAAGGTGCTTTTCCATCCATGAACCGCTCATATCGTTCTCCTCTTCCTGTACGCAGCTGAGCCATAAAGAATTGAAACTGTCTTCTCCTGTGATATCGCCTTTGCCAGCCTTTTCAAGAATTTTATGAATAATAATCCCGAGGCGCGCCGATGGTGGTAAAGGAAGCAGTGCTTGTGCGTGGCAGGATGACCAGATAGCTCTAAGCTTACATTTCCTGAAGATGGGGAACTGGCTCGGGGATATTCGCTTTAAAGGTTCAAGGGGTGGCAAAGGTGGGAGGATACCCTGGGTCATCGATTGCTAATCTCCTCTACAAGCCGGCTGTGGCTCCACCCCGGCCTGCGGTGTAGATTAAAAGTATCACAATATAGAACTGCCGGGGGGCCTCCCGCAGCAGCCACTGCTTCGGCAAGAATTCCTCCGGGATTACTCGTATCCCACAAGGGATGGACAATAATTACATTCCAGTTTCCGGCTTCAAACCCTGGCAAACGGCCCCAGGTTCTGACTGGATATCTAAACTGAGATGCAAAACTGCTTCCCTTTTCATTAGCGAAACTAAGCCAACCTTCTAATTCAGGCGTTGTACATTGACCGTCTAATCCGCATGAGTATCCTCTGTCACTAAGTATACGCAGGTAGGCCAGTCCGAGGCGCCAGTCCAGCAGCCCGTGATAGGTCATGTTCCGGTATACCTTGAGACAATCATAACAGGCGGAATCACAATCTGAGCGATGTGCAACAGAAAGCACCTGATAGGTGAATGAACCTGGATCTGGTGATAGAATTTTCTGCAGCACCTGTTCCCAGTGGTGAAATATCCAGCGAACAAACCCAGATCCGTTCTCAAGCCGGTCGCTCAAAGCGATTTCACCCACATAAATCCCATTTAATTCCGATCGCCGGAAACTGCAAATTTCAATTTCATCTGGGTCTATATCAAGACATTCTGCAACCGCTCTTTGCAAAAGGAACGAGGCGGAATAAACAGCGGCTTTAACACAACCGGGTCTTGAAAGAACCGGATCAAGATTTAATCCCGGATAAACCATAGCAGGCCTGAACCTCAGAACATCGGTCATCTTACCTGCCGCAATTGCAACCTCTTCAGATTCGGCTTGCTCTGTGCTGAGAGTGCTAACAGTATTGACAAGGTTTGCAGAAATCCACTGACCATTTAAAACGGGAGATCCTGTAAGCTGGGCGTTTTGGTCCCGGTACCCTCTTGTTGTTACTAACGCTCCCCTAAAAAGTCTTCCGGCATTATCATTTATACGCCACACATGGCAGTTGGGAGAAAGATTTACTTCGCAGTTAGCCCCTTCAACCGGGTAAAAGCGATGTCCCGAACTTTCTGCCACAGTGGCTGGAACTCCGTAAAGAATGTCTGCTTCTTCCTTAGCGTCCTTGCCATTCGATAAGTCGGTTCTAAATGCTAGCGGTACTGCAGCCCAGTAACTTCTGAAGTTCGGCCCTCCTGCAGGCTCTCCACAATTCTCGCACTCATTTACAGGCGTTTCTTGATCGAACAGTAAAAGGTTACCGCAATTAAGGCAGCGCACCATCCACCTACGCATAGCGAAAGGATCCGGGGTGGTTGGTTGCCACCCTCCCCTCCGCGGGATAAGGGGTGCTGTAAATCCGATAGCAGTATGGACAGTTTTATCTTTAGTTTTTTGTGCCCCTGGAGCAAATTCGGTGATGGCAAGCTCGAGATCGCGGTCTATCGTACGCGCATCCCTTCCGCTTAGCCGGTGGTAGAGCAGTCTAGTCCGTGTGGGCATACCATACATAGGCAGGATACCCCCTTCGGCCAGCCGCTCTGCTAGGCCATCTCCTGTGAGTTCTGGGTCAGTAGATGCCCGGTTTATTGCGTCAGGAAGCTCGTTACATAGATAGGTCATGTAATGCTGCAGTTTATATTGGTCAACGTTTCCAAGGAGTGCTTTAATAATCTCCTCTCTTGAACTGTCATTTTGCAGCCATTCTTCTATTTGTTGGTGAACATTACCCCAGTTACTAGCAAGTCCAAATTCACCGTGACTGTCTGGTGGGGAATCCGGGCCATGCCACCAACGTACCCCGGCATTCAAGAATGCCCTGCGCAGGCATTCTTTAGCCAGCAGCCGCTGTACAATTTGCTCTTGATCCATGGTGAGAAATGGTATAGGTGGAAGTTCGCCAGTAATCCGTTCAGGATTGCCAAAATAGAACTCATCATGACTGCGTCCGCGACAGAGAGTAAGAGCTATTGCAAATGCCTGGCCCCTGCGACCGGCACGGCCAACCCTTTGCTGGTAGTTAAACCGCATTGGAGGCATGTTTGCAAGCATAACAGCTTGGAGGTTCCCAATATCAACACCAACCTCCATAGTTGTCGTTACGCTGAGAGCATCTATTTCATCGACCTCTCTGATAAAGTTTTCTTCTTCCCCAAGATTGACAACCATACCGTGGAAGTGTCTCTGGCGTTCAGCCTGGTCATCGGTCTGAGCAGTTAATTCCTCGCAGTGAAGCCTCAGGGGTGACCGACCATCTGCTACAGCACGTGCATAATAATTACGCTGCCAGATTTCGCTGCAAATGCTATCGGGATCATTTAGAAGCTGTTCGTGGCAGTATGTGCAAATGCCTGCCGAATGATGCAAGTGAGGGCGTCTGCATACCCGACATGTCCACACGGGATCCTCAGGAAGGGCTACTTTAACATCGAGACTTGTTGTGGAAATTATACCGTTTTGGTGTCCCCCAGCACGAAGAGCGGAAAATACCGCTGATCCCGCATCTTGTTCATCTAATCCCAAGTTACTGCAAACGGCACGAATGTATCCTCTAAAGCTCGCTCTGGTATCGCTGTACCGGGGCCAGTCATCTTGTGGATAATCAGATCCCTCATGGCGGTACAGGTCACCTAAAATTCTCAGTGCGGAGTCGCATATCTGCCGGAACGTCCCTAAATTTTCTGGTTGAATTCCTGTACTTTCAGCATAGGTTGCGAGGCTTTGGTCATCAAGCCGCAACTTAACATAACCAAGCCCCGAGGATTCCAGGCTGAAATAGAGCCGGCTAAAGAACAGGTCGCAGAGCCCTCTTCTTACCTCATCGCGGATTATATTCTTTGATGGATCTGCATCGGGTGGAAGATGGTTATTCCAGCTTCTGGTGTTGAAATCGAAAAGTTCTATCCAGCGGTGCTGATTTTGTTCCCAGTAAAAACTCTGAACATTAATATCGTTTCCGGCAGGGTTAACCCCTTTGCTAATAAGTCTCCGGATTAACCGCCCACAATCAGCAGTACCACCCATTGGCGGGCGTATTAGCTCGGTTGCAGGAACAACCAGAGATCGCCTTCTCTGCCTAATGCTCTCAAGTTTTATCTCCGCATCATTTATAGCTTGTTGCAAAACTTTATAACCTGCTCCGGATAGCCCTTCAGGAATGCCATCTCTCACTAACTGGAGTGCCTCTCGAATTTCTGTGTCGCATCCAGGGTTTTCTCTCAAATATTCTAAGGCTAGAGGGTGGTTTGCAACACCACTTTGCTCAACATCGTCAAGCAATTGCGGTTCTCCTCGTGCTGCTAACTCGAGCTCGTGTATTACCGACTCACGAACCAAATCAGAATAATGGTTACGCTCTACACCGTTGGCAATTTGTGCTGCATCTTCGCGGCTGTCGGAAAATACCACAAGTTTGCGCCCCAAATCAGAGAGCTGGTAAAAGAGTTCTTTCGTAAATATCTGGCTGACCCTTGAAAAACCAGTCCTGAAACCGCGCACTGGTGACTTTCTGTGCAGCCGTCTGCTATAGTTCCTTCCACAATACGCACATACAGAGGGAAGAGCTGAAAAAGAATCTCTTATCGCATCATCTGTCAAAGATAGGAAGTTGGTTCTATTTCGTGTGCCAATTCTGAAAAGGTAGCCCATCACCCAGTTATCCGGATCTTCTAAACACTTTTCGTGACTTAGCTGTACCCGCCCAGAACGCGTATCCAGACTTGCAGGAGCCCATTCGGCATGAAGGCCTTCCCCATCATATCGGTTGGGCTGATTCCAGCCAGCAGCATCCTGATGACGCCGCGAAGTTCCACATGTCCAGAACACCGCAAATTCTCCGTAAGTGCGTCTTTCAACAAACCGTGCCGCCCTCCGGTCTGGAATCCCCTCTATGTCAGGGTCGGAAGGTAACATTTCAATATCATCACCGAGATCTAGCCGATTGCCACCGAAGTAGAGGGTGCCGCAATTCTCGCAGTAAAGCAGTTCCAGAACTCTCCGTGCTTCTCCGTCATCATCACAAGTGATTCTAGAGCAAGGATGCAGCTTTCCAGCGGTTCTACCGTCTGTTGCATTCGCAGGGGGCTTGGTAGAGGCCCACAGCCCTTCGATATTGCGGAAGAACCAGTGGAAGCGAAATGATGGCAAAGACCCATTCCCGGCGGCATTGCAAATACCGCGGGCTGCAAGAAGGCCGCGAACGGCTTTCCGTCTATTCTCTCCTGTTACTGAGGTGCCAAAAAGTCTTTTTGAGAAGTTATCGAGAGACACTGCGCGAATCCTTCCTTCAAGTTCACAGGCATTGAGCATTCTTGCAGAGAGGTCTGATTCCTCCGATTCCATTTGTTCTTTAAGAGCTAATTTTCCAGATGCCACTCCCTGATAGCCGAGATTCAGGGCAAGTTGCTGGCAGGAATCGCCAGTGAAATCCGGAGCTGCTTGGCTGAAAGTTACAAACGGTTCCGGTGGAAGAAATTCCGGCCCGGTTATTCCCGGAAGCGGAGCCTGATGCCCCTGGATTATCTCAAAGCTTCCATCTGAGGCTCCAAAAAAATTATGAAGAAATTCCCGGCTTTTCGGGTTCTCTGGGTCTAGCGAGGCACTAGATCCGAGAATGCGTAACTGAGGATGATCTGGCGTTAAACCCAGCCGGAGAAGCAGTAACCGCAGAAGATAAGCCACCTCGGCTCCTGCTGTTCCCCGGTAGAGATGTAGTTCGTCAATGATCAAGTGGAACACCCTATCTTCTCCTCCAGCCAGCCATTGCCGTGTCTTCTCAAAAATAGGATCGTCTACCTCGCGCATAAGCATAATGCTTAGCATTGAAAAGTTTGTTATCAGGATATCCGGCGGTGAGTCTTGCATGTCCCACCTTGAGCGCATCTCCGCACCATCAAGTCTGGGAAAAAAGAACCTACCATCGCTGTCGCCTGTCTGCTGGATGTACTCTTCGACTCTCAGTGCAGAGTCATCCATTTCATTCAACTCCTTAGCGAGTTTTTCTATTTTCTTTTTGTCCGGCCTTTGGTTACCTCCTGAATCAGGCATTTCGAATTCATGTCCCGGGACGGGCGTGCTGCTGTTATAACGTCCTAAGTAAATTTTGTTTCCATCTCGGTGCTGCTCGAACCACAGTCTAGCACAGTCCGAATCGAGGGCTTTCCTTAGACGGGTGAGCTGGTCTTCTACAAGGGCATTCATGGGGTAAATGACCAGTGCACGGATAGCTGCAGGCCTGTTTTCGTGCCCCCGCTGGGGAATCCTGTAAGAACGTTGCATCCGGTTATGTGCATCAAGGCAAGAAGCTTGCCACTGGCTGTCCTTCCACCAGTCGTTAATATGAGGATCCGGGTTGCCGGGCGGCGGCCAGCTGGAAGATTCATGTACAAGGTAGGCAAATAATGGAAGAAGGAATGCTTCGGTCTTGCCCGAACCAGTACCGGCAGTAACAACACAGTTTTTACCTTCCAGCGCTTTTTTAAGCATTTCTACCTGGTGGGTATACAGCTTGTAGTTCCCGACCAGACCACAGGAAACCAAGTCCTTGAAATTAGCAATTTCATGTTCGCTAAGACCTGGAAGATCTTCACCAGTTAAATCCTGAAAAGTCTTCCCCGATTTCTCATATATAGGGAGGGGTTCAATCCACGGTTCCTGGCACATGACCCCCGGCCGCCGGAGCAGTGCTTCCCTTTCCGCCTCTACGGAAGGGAACCGGGTGCCAAATGCGGTCTTTATGTACAGGATAAAATTATCTCTGATTGTATCAAAGGCTCCGATAGGGTCTATCATATGATCCCTCCGCTATTTTCAATTACGATATCGTAGTGTATCATGTTTTGCGATAGTTTCTCTGAAATCATCAGAGCGATTGATGGTGGTACAGCAGGATAAATATCCACAGGATGCCCAGCGGGCAGCCCCCCTATTGCATCTTCACCTATCTTCCCGGATTCCGGAGCCATTCCGCTGCATAGCGTAGCAGATCTCGCCAGAAATCGCGGAAGCGGTACAGTTGCAGGGACGGCCAGTAGATAGCGCCTGTCATCGTAAAGCATAACATTCACTCCTTCCGCAGCAAGAATTACATATCTCCCCCAGTCCCTGTCCTCCACTTCAGCAACTTGGTTACCGTCCCAGATCCAGTGTAGTCTCTGCTGGTCTACGGGGTTGGTGTACTCAACTAGACCCTGAGGTCTCTCAGTATTGTAGCTCCTTGTGAATTTCAATGTCCCTGCTGAAAACATACGTTTGTCCCAGTTGAGATCTGGTCTATTTTCATAAAGTAGACCGTTTTTTATATCTTCGAGTCCGGCCGAAAAATTTACTAAGCTCCAGGCCGCAGGTTGGTGCAAATGGTGACCTATCTGAGCGCTCTGAGCTACTTTCTGTAGGTAATCATGATTCACTGCTTCTATGTAGATAGCAGAAGGAAGGAGAGGATGCTCGCTTCTCTGAGGTTCGATGCTGTACGATAGGGAATCACGGTTACTTTTTACAAAATCTTTTATCTCTCGAACGATCGTTTCAGACCTAGCCCCTGTTAAAACCGCTTTTGGCAATCCGCAGGACGGGAGAATAACGAGAACAGGCGGGCAGGCAAAAACCTGGCGCCTATCAAAATCAAATTCACAGTGACCCAGCGAGTCTAAAAACCGGATTGTCTTGCGCCGTAAATAATTAAGATCTTCTTCCCCGCTCGATATTTCCTGTTGCTGGATAAGTATATTAAAAGTGGCTTTGAAGTCATCCAGGCTCATCCGGCTTCTTGTGCTGATAGTTTGTAGAAGTAACTCAGACGGCATGTTTTGCAACCTCCTTGTATTTTTCCCATAAAGTCCGGATCTCCGAAAGCAAATGCGCTTTTGTCCTCTTACGCTTAACCCACATCGCTTCCTTCCACCGTTTCACAGCCCGGACATCCAGTAGTGCATGATTCGGATCCGGAGCAATTTCTGTAGGCTCGGATTGTCCACAGAAATGAACAACCCAGCGATCTTTTCCAGACTTAACGACCCCCCAAACGGGCTTCCAGTCCTCTGGCAAGACTTCCGTTGGCCAGTCTACTATTTCTCCCGGTCTGGAGCCTAGAAAAATGATTCTATGTGACAAATATGTTGGGAGCGCGTGTGGAAAAACACCAAATGCTGAAGGATCCACGCCGGAAACCACCGCCCCCCTGGCAAATGGCACAGAAACGCCAGCTATCCTGCCTATACTGTCACGCTTTGGTGCATCTTCAAATGAAAGTGATAGTTCCGGCTCTACCAGTTTTATCACTCGCTTCTGTAAAGGATATGGCTCATTACGTTTTAGGGCCTCGATGACCAATGGACGGTCGATCGTTGCATCTAGGGGTAAGCTCCATCTAGGTAAAGATACATTCTCTCGCTTGAGCTCACGTCCGTTGAGAGTAACTATCTCGCTGCCATCACCACCCTCTATGACAATAATCGGGGGTGCAAACTTGAAATAAGTATTACCCCGTCCTGTCTTTATTCCTCCCTCTAGATGGAGATAAAACCGCGTGGAAAGTGTGAGCACACCAACATCCTCGCAGGATTCACGTGCATTTCTCCCTTCAAACAGCGACCAGCCAGAAGGGAGGTCGTGAGATGAAATTTCTCTGAATTTTTCGCAACAGCCATTCCCCCATCGATGCACATCGTCAGCCTTGCTTCTATGGCACGCAATAATAAACTCGCAATTTCGTTCAAGATGTTGCGATTCAATCCAACCGTGTAGCCTTTCTCTGTCCCCTTGAAGGAAAAGCCTTACGGGAGCACCTTTGAGGCTTGCCCGCCATTTATTTTTTTTATCTTCAAACGTTACACCATAGGACCAGTCTATCGTTGTAGCGTTAAAAGGCTGATTAGGCTGCATATTGATATTCATGAGTTTTGTTGACCAGTTAGGTGGAAAAGTTTCTTGGCATGATAATATTTGTCCACCGTACTCAAAATTGAGACCGTTATCCGGGAAAGGACGGTTTGCCTTTATCCGCAAAGTTGCGGTAATTCTCCCGGAAACTCTATCAAGTTCTTCAAGACAAATGCGCAGTCCCGTTCGAGGAATTTTCGACTGAGTAGGGGTAGGTTTGCTTTCCGGAGGCAGTTCAATATCCGGCACACTACCATCCCACTCAGCAAGTTCGTCAAGCACGAACTCAACGAGTGCATTCGTCATATCAATATTATCATCTTGTGCAGGCTCCAAGAGCCGTAACGTGCGCTTTTCTAACTTGTTTTTCCCATAGTTCAACAGTATCCATCTAGAAAAGTGGAGCACAGAGGAGTTGGTCGGGTCGAGTTCTGCTTCATCGAATATCAGTGGTAAGTATTCCCGCTCTTTGTCAGAAAGAAGAGTTTGTGATAGTGGACGTCCAACGTGAGCGTAACCACCGCGAATACGTGCAATGAAGCGCCCCAAATCTTCATTTTTGTCCTCTGTGCTCCACTTTTCTAGATCTTCCCACAGTCTCCCCATTTTGTAGAAGTCGGGCGGAGCACCTTCTTCGCCAGCTTCGCCCAATAAAGTCCAAAATCGAGGATAGTAGGCCCAGGGAACAAAATCCCCCTCTACAGTTGCAGCTAAGGTAAAAAAAGCCAAATAAGCGATATAGGGAGGGTATTCCAGGTCTCTCTTTTGCTTCCAGTCAACGTATAACCGCCAAGCCTTACTACACACCTCATGCTCTCTTATCCAAGAGGGACCTTCTTTAATGCAGCGGAGGAAATCGCCGACACCAGCACCTGCTTCCGAACCTAACTGTTCTATAATCTCTTTGTTGACATATAGCAGTACCTCCCGTCCTGCCATTTCCTCGTTAAAAAACCTACGGGCTATTAGATCGTTCCATTCTAAATAGTTCATTTTAGCCTTTTGGCCGGTAAATTGTCATTTACATATTTTTACGCTCCAGAATTAAATAGTTTTCGAATGTTGAAACACTATGTTAAGTTTGCCCTCACTATTTCCTTACCTTCTATACCTTATTTATTGTTTTAGTGTTACTGGCCACCACCTTCACGTCACGACATACATCTATTCGCGGTCTTTACTGCAACAAGTTATTTACTCAAAGTACGCAACGCTAACCTTCGATGCGAACCGACTCTTTCTTCTTCAGCATGTGCTAGATCACCTGAAAGAGCTTCCTCGCCGCTGCGATCACAACAATCTTCTCGCCTCGCTTCCTCTTTATTTTCTCGTAATGCCTCGTTATCTTGGTAAGGTCTCTTATATTTAAAACGGAGAAACTGCGGTAACGATTATCTTCAGCAGAAAGATCGCGATGAGCGCTACCGGAATCAGTATCATGCCCGTGAACGCATTTTTAGTGATCCCGCGGATTTGTTCCTTAGTTTCAGAGCCGCCCATTTTGATTAAACTTTTTCTAAACGTTTGTATAAGCAGCACACTCCTCGCCGTGAAGAAGATCGGGATGGCTAACAGCACGAAAAAGGGATAGGGGACGCCGAGATCAAGGAACAGGGTGGGTATGAATGCCAGCCACGCGCATATAGTCAACGGCGCATAGAGGCTGGCAGTCACGCGCTTGCCCATGCGAACGGCAAGATTCCTGCGGTTTATCAGTTGGTCACACTCGAAATCCGGGATATTGCGCGTTAACTTCAGCTTGAAGACATCGATCACCCAGGGAAGTGCGACAATCGTGGGCAGCCAGCTCACCTGACGCGCCTGTAAATAATAACCGCTGAAGACCGTCAGCCAGCCCACCCCGGTAGTGAGCGCAACCTCGCCCAGTCCGTGGTACGAGAGCCGCATTCCCCGCGAGTAGGAGTACGCGATGAAGATGCCGATGAGCCCGAGCGGCAGGGTCAGAACGCCCGTCTTGAAGTAAAACTGTAGGAGCACGCCGAGGGGTAACGCGGCCAGCACGCAGAGGTACGCGCCGATATCCGCCTGCCTCACTGATATGCGCCCCTTTACAAATGCGTTAAAGCGTCCGCTGACCGCTGTGGAATGGAGCGCACTCGTGCCCTCCACACGAAGATCAATCCCTTTACGTCTTAAATCCGCATAGATACTGCTCGCATTGAGCACGAAACAGAACGACGAGAGCAAGAAGACCGCGAGCAATGAGATGAGGAATACCAGGCCGTTAAACGGAGACCCGTCAATCCACGCTACGACGGATCCCAGGAGAAAGGGGAATACCGTGGTGGTGAACTTGGGCAAGCCCGAAAGCTCAATCCAACCGGATAGGATATCGCTCGCATGGTTCCAGTGCATCGTTCATGTCCCCACCATTTTCTTAAAGCATCAACTGCTTTTATTGTTTTGTACACCTGCGCACTGCCCATCGTAGGTTCAGCACGAGTCTCAGAAGATCGGCTCATCCTGCTCGTAACTCCGATTCAACTGGAGTGCGAGCTCAGCTTTGGTCAGTTCCCTGCTCAGATACGATACGTGTTCGAGCAACGAGACCAGGTTCAACCGCAGGATGGTATCTATAATCTCCTGGGCATTCTCGCCAATGATTCGTTTCCCGGTCGGCGAATGGAGCGCATAGATCTTCCTCGTACGCGTGCCCGTCCCCTCGAGCTCACAAAGCGCGATCCTGAAGCAGCCCTTCGGATCGAGTTCCCACGTCTCATTCTTCTTCGCATTGATCAGCCCATCATCCTGAATTGCCATGACTGGCTTCCTTCTCTTCTCCTTCAAGATCAGGAGATCGAAGCCGAGGTCTTTCGGCGCACTTTGACGTGCCCTCGCCAGCATCATCATCTCCGAGGCTACCCGCAGCTCTCTTACACTGCCCTGCGCTTTATCGCTGTATTCAGGGGTAAAAAGAATGTCCGCGTTGAGTTCAGAGGCAATTCCGGCTAAGGTCGCATTTATGCCAACTGAATCCGCATCCATGAGCTCGACGACGTTGCCAACGCCGAAGAAAAGCGGTGTGCGTGGATCCTGCAACCTGAACCGATAATAGTGGTACAGGGACTCGGCAATGCCATATCCCAGGGGATTCAGGACAGGGTCCGCGATTAGCCGCTTTATACCCCGCTCTGCAGCCATTTTCAGGTTCGCAACCAGACTCTCGTTCTTTTTCGGGGCTCCGCTGTCCGGAATGACTACCACGGCGAGATCATGTGCTCCGACCTCCGCACCCACCGTTGCAAGATTCTCGCTATTCAAGCTGAGCACCAGGTCAACACCGTTCTCGACGCCTGCACGGATCAGTTCAGCATCTAACGTATCGATGGAGAGCGGAACATCCGGTGCGAACGACCGCGCTGTCTCCACGGTTCTTCGCACTTCTTCAGGCGTTGCACCGATATGGACACCGATATCCAGGATGTCCGCGCCGCTTCTCAGGAAGTGGTCGATGGTTCGTTCTATCTCCTTCGCGTTCATCCGCGTCGCATCCACGAGCTCCGCGCAGACCTTCATTCGTGCTCCACCGCCGATTTTCACGCCTTTTAAGGAGAAAATCTCTTGTACGCTGCTTTCTAGCTCGTATAGCTGGTGCTTCGCCCTCTCCTTTCGGTTCTCCGCCAGGAAGACCTCAGCCGGTGTATGTGGCGAGAACTCGAGCTCCTCTGCCACTCGTAATGCTTCCCCGAGATCATACGCGTGTCGTGGTCCTAACCTGATCGGTATGGCTAGTTCCTTCTCTAACGTGCTAAAATCCGCTTTACAAAATCCTGATAATTCCGGTCCCCTATCCTCACCTTGAGCCGTTCCGCTCTTCTATTCTCTTCTATCATCTCTCAGCGTTCCTCGCTTCCTTCCCTGCCACTTATTCTCCACAAGCCA
>RXIE01000054.1 GCA_004212135.1 Candidatus Methanophagales archaeon ANME-1-THS
CATGGCGGTGCGCCTCTCTCAGTTGAAGAGACATCTTTTGGTCGAGCGTTCGTGCGAGTGCCACTTCAGGGACTTCAAATCGCGATTCTTAAACGCAGACAATAATTGGATCATCGAATATCGCTTTGCAGCGCCTTCTCGATTATCTCGACGTCCTTATCACCTCGCCCTGAGAGGCATACCACCACAATCGTATCCCTGCCTATCTTTTTCTGCGCCACTAATCGCTCCACATAGGCTACGGCGTGTGCAGACTCCAGTGCAGGCAGTATACCCTCAGACGTACAGAGCAGTTCAACCGCACGAAGCGCTTCCCTATCCGTGACTATATCATAGACCACGCGGCCACGATCCTTCAAAAACGCATGCTCGGGACCAACGCCGGGATAATCAAGTCCGGGTGCAATGCTGTGGGTTGGGAGTATCTGTCCCTCTTCGTCCTGTAACAGATAACTGTAGGTACCATGCAAGACACCCCGGGTACCTGCATAAAGGGTTGCGGAATGTCTTTTGGACGAGATGCCTTCTCCTCCTGCCTCTACACCATAGAGCGCGACCTCTTCGTCATCAAGGAAATCGTAGAAGAGCCCGATACTGTTGCTACCACCTCCCACGCACGCAACGAGTGCATCCGGCAGCCTTCCTTCTACTTCTTGTACCTGCCTCTTTGTCTCAATCCCGACAACACGCTGGAAATCACGTACGATCCGGGGATATGGATGCGGACCGACAACCGAACCCAGAAGATAATGGGTATCCTGAACATTCGTGACCCAGTCCCTCAGCGCTTCATTTATCGCATCCTTCAAGGTTCGCGAGCCGCTGTCAACCGGATGGACCTCCGCACCCAGTAATTTCATCCGGAAAACGTTCAACCGCTGCCGTTCGACATCCTCCGCACCCATGTAAATCTCCGCCTTCAAGCCGAACAATGCACCTGCTATGGCGGTTGCCAATCCGTGCTGTCCTGCTCCGGTCTCCGCGATTATCCTGCTCTTACCCATCCGCTTCGCTAACAACGCTTGACCAAGCGTATTGTTCAGCTTATGCGCACCACCATGAACAAGGTCTTCACGCTTCAGGTAGAACTTGGTGCCCAGCATCTCAGAAAGCCGTGAGCAGAAGTAAAGAGGAGTGGGTCTTCCGGCAAAGGTCCTCAAATAATAGTCCAGTTCTTCCTTGAAGTGCGCATCCTGCGCGTACCGAAGATACGCATCCTCAAGCTCCTTCAGCTCGTGCATCAAAACCTCGGGCACGAATTGCCCGCCATATTCACCGAATTTGCCCGCCTTTGGATATTCGCCTATATACATTTCGCATTCCTCACGAATTGGAAGACCTTCTCCTTGCTCTTCTTGCCTGCTGAGGATTCCACGCCACTTGCAACATCCACACCGTACGGGTTGACCTCCGTTATCGCATCTTCCACATTCTCAGGTGTTAAGCCTCCGGAGAGAATGACCGGAATACCGCTCGCTTCCACAATCTCACTGCTTAGAGCCCAGCTATGCGTCTTGCCCGTGCCACCGAGCTGAGCAGCAAAGGTATCAAGGAGTATGAAATCGACAGAGTCCTCATCTGGCATCTCACCGTGTATCGTTCCCTGTGCATCCACATGCACGGTCTTTATCAATTTCACCTCGGGAAGCGCTTCACGGACAGATTTCAGGAACTCATTTGATTCAAAGCCATGGAGCTGCACACCAAACGGCTCAATCCCTCGCACAATCTCTTCCACTTCAGTCACGGAACCTGGACAGAGAACCAAGACAAGATCTATCGCATCACCGATCTCCTGTGCGATCCCTTCCGCCTCCGCTATGCTTATTTTGCGCGGGGTCTTAACCGGCACGTCCACAATCATGCCGAGCATATCAGCACCGCTCGCCACCACGAGATGCGCATCCTCCTTATTCGTCACACCACAGATCTTCACCTTCACGCCAGACATTTTGATCCTTAACTCCGAATCGATTTAGGGAACATATACAATCCAAGTGCCTCATCCAGATCCATCACTTTCTTTGGAACCTCGCTGATCATACCACGCCCACCCATCTCAAAATGGTAGACCTTGCTGTATTTGTATAACAGATCGATCGGGGTGAACTTATGATTGAGTTCGGCTTTCTTTAAGAGCAGTTCCAGTTTACAGTGGATATAAAGTGAAAGAAACGCGATGAATACGTGTCCAAAGACGCTTTCATCGTCTTGAAGGTAGAGTTTGTCCGCATTAAGCACCGTCTTATAAGTGTCAAACATCTTCTCAATCACTTCTCGTTTCTTGTAAAGCAGGTAAATTTCCTGTTTCTCGACATCCCTATCTGAGATAATAAGGATCTTCCCCGCCTTCTTCATCCCTTCATCAAATTTTTCCTTGTCGATCTTGCGCTCATCTAGTTTCCTGTACAGGGTCTTCTGTTCTTCCAGTCTGAGATCCTGATCCTCAAAGAGATAGAGGTAAAAATCGTTGTACTTCCGTTTTCCACACTTAATCAAGCGATTGTGATAGGAAAAGTATTTATTGAGGTGGATACGTGTGTCATAATAATGGCTATCCCTCTTTGCCGGGAGCACGTAAGAGGTCTCCTTACCTCTCAGGAACTTTATGGCACCTTCGGAGAAGAAACCCCTATCAAGGATGAGCGTCTTTCCTCCAATATCGAGTTCATTGATCGAGTGATAGAGGGTTTTTATATCCTTCACACTGCCAGGAATAGAGCGAATCATTATTGGCAATCCCGTATCAGCACTGCACAAGAGAGCCAGATTGATCTGGGGGACTTGTATCTTATCCTTGTTGTAGCCCCTCTCAGCCGGATTGATACTCATAGAACGGGAGAACATGAAACTCAAGTCATAAACAAGCTTATCACTCATATCTGCAAGTTCTTTGAATAGGACATTCTGACCAGCCCGATTTACACCTACATCACGCATCATGCGGGTGAGATTATTTTGGTTTAGATTTGGATAGATATTTTCGGCATTGTAGAGTTTCTCCCATGCATCTTTAGCCCTTTTCAATGGGACATTGCCAGAAACACCTACCATAGCAAGAGCGCAGATCTCCTCCCAATGGTCGGGGAAAGCCTCTTTCAAGAGGGGTTTGATGTCTTTCATCATCTCGTGGAGCAGCATCGAATTACCATATTCGGTGATATTTCGCGGGCCTGCAACAGCCCGTATATTTTGTCCTTTTGGAATAAATCCCTTCTCTTTGTCAAGTTTCCCGAGGTATTTTGATACTTTGCGCCCCTTTTTTATCTCTTTGTCATAACGAGTGGTTGTATGATAGACGTAGTAATTTGACCCCTCCATCTTAATTTCGAGACACCTTTTCCCCTCTTGTCGCTGATTTTCCAGCCACTTTCTCGCCCACTCTTCCATGTTCCCTATATAGAGATATAGGGAATATACTAAATAAAAACCATCCTTTCTTTAAATGCTAAGATCAGACTTTAGAGGGCAGTTAGGAACCATATGTTCCCTATGTTTTGACGAAGTTAAGGTTCCAATTCGATCCCAATGGAGGCATACTAACTTTCTCTTGATCTTGCATGCAAAGGGAATACAACCTATTTAAACCTATTTTATCCCGGTATGGGAAAGCCAAAAAGGCGAGTCTCTCCGCGCCTTGCCAACCGGGTGAATCGGGATTTTGACCACCTCATGGCCCTCTCCATCATAAGTGTGGTGAAAAGGGCGAAGCCTCCCTGGGAACGGAATTATGTCGGACGCCCATGCTGGGACCCCAAGGTGGTGGCGATTTGCCTTTTCATGAAAGTATTCACTGCACGAACGTACGATGGCATTGAGGCCTACCTTAAGACCAACACCTTCGTTGGGGAGCAACTTAAGCTCACGAGCTTGCCGGGTCATAGCGTAATCGCGAGAAGCATGACGAAGATGCCACTCTCCTATATTCGAACAATCTCGCGACTCATTACCTTTCAGATGCGGCGACGGGGCATGGATGTCGCCGCTGACAGCTCAGGATTCAGCCTCAAGACCAGCAACAAGTGGTTCGACATCCGCATCAAGCGCCAATCCTCTAAAAAGGATTATTTTAAGCTCCACATCGTCATCGACGTGGAGACGAATGTTATTCTTCAGTTCACCATTACCGATTGGCGTGCCTCTGATTCCCGAGAATTCA
>RXIE01000177.1 GCA_004212135.1 Candidatus Methanophagales archaeon ANME-1-THS
AAGGGCGGGGTACGAAACCTGAGTGATGGGCGGGTAGAAGCGGTCTTTGAGGGCGAGAAGGAACGAGTGGAGGAGTTAATCGAATTCTGCCATCACGGTCCACCCCCGGCGAAGGTTTCATCCGTAAAGGTCACCTGGGAGGAGTGTACGGGCGAGTTCAAAGATTTCTTCATTCGCTATCGATAACCCAGATCGAGCCCTAAAGCCATTTTTGAGCTTATTCTTCTTGCTCTCTCCTTTGAAAGATGCCACGTGCACATAGGGTCATCACAAACACGTTCTTAGTACCGCGGGGTTCCACCCCCGCGACCCCGCAAGCCCTGTAAGGGCTTATCTTTCTTTAGAAAGAACATCTAGTTAACAGGTCAGATGGAGCGCAGCTACCGCTTTTTTAGTTCGCGAAAGATGATTGTAGAGTTCGCACGCCTTATCGGTCGGCTCAGCAATTAGCTCTATCCCCTGTGATTCGATATACGCTCGTGTTTGGGCTGATACGGTCAGTACCCCGTATTTCCCCGTACCGACAATGAGCACCTCGGGCTTCTCGCTGACCACCGATTCGATATCCTCAATGTAGAGCGCATGTCCTTCCTTGCGCCACCAGTTGGCCTTGACGCGATCAGGGAAGATGAGCACATCGCGCGTATATACTTTTCCATCCACCACAATCCGGCCGAAGTCATACGAGTCGATCATTTCTCCTCACCTTGCCGTTCGGGGCTTAAATTTATTCTTAAGATGAGGTATATTAAATCAAACAGCGAAAAATGGACCTACGGGTGCGTAAGATATATGAAGCTCTGTTTGCACTTGAAGACCTGCGAGAACTCTTCAGGCATGCTGTACCTTCGGGCCTTACCAAAGCTGAAGAAGCGCAATTTTTGAATGGCATCGCTCGGGTAGAGAGTATCATAAGAGAGCTCAAAGAGGGTAAGGGTAATCCCATTCAGGAGGTTATGGCAGGGCTCGAATTGAGGACGAGGGAGGAGGAGTTCATCAATATCAATCCAATCCAGCCAGGCGGGAGGCTGACGCCCGAAGCGCGAAAAGCACTTATCGGATACGGGGATGGCTATTCGGTCTGCGATATGTGCCTGGAGGGCAGGCTCGATAAAATTCGAAAACCGCCCGTCGATGAATTTCATGCGGAACTGGCCGAATTTGTAGGCATGGACGAAGCGCGGGTGGTGCCGGGCGCGAGACGGGGTTTTCAGGCGGTTGCGTCCACGCTCCTCGAGAAGGGCGATATCGTGCTCGTCTCGGATCTGGCGCATTATACCGAATTCCTCGCAGTTGAAATAGCCGGTGGGGTGATCAAAGAAGTGCCCTCAGGTCCGCAGAACATCGTTACCGGCGATGCCGTCGCGAATACCATCGAGCTAGTAAAAGAGAAGCTCGGGAAACTCCCAAAACTCATTATGCTCGAGCATTTTGATTACAGTTTCGGGAACGAGCATGATGTGGTGGGCGTGGGAAGGATTGCGAAGGAGTATGGCATCCCCTTTCTTTACAATGGCGCATATTCCGTGGGGGTGATGCCCGTCAATGGTAAGCAGATCGGCGCTGATTTCGTCGTGGGATCGGGACACAAGAGTATGGCCGCTGTTGCACCCTCGGGCGTCCTTGCCACGACGGATGAATGGGCACCCAGAATCTTCAGAAGCAGCCATATTGTCGGTGATATTACCGGCAGGAGCTTTGAGAATAAAGAGCCTGAGATGATGGGCTGCACGCTGATGGGCGGAACCCTGCTCTCCCTGATGGCTTCGTTCCCCGCGGTGAAAGAACGTGTGAAACGCTGGGATGAAGAGGTAGAAAAATCGAATTACTTCATCCGCGAGTTCTTACGCATAGAAGGGAACAAAGTGGCAAGTGAATTTGCACGTAAACATACGCTTTCGAAGGTGAATACCCGGGAGAGCTTTGACCAGATCGCGAAGACGCATAAACGAAGAGGGTACTTCCTCAGTGACGAATTGAAGCACAAGAAGATTGTGGGCGAATTCGCAGGTTCGACACGGGTATGGAAGCTCAGTACCTATGGGTTGAGCTGGAGCAGAATAAAGTACCTCAGCGAGGCGTTTATCGAAATAGCAGAAAAGTATGGATTGGCGGTACGATAACCTGAACTAATCCATTCAAGAGCAAAAAAGAAAAAAGGGGAAAAAAGAAATAACAGGGGTTTATCTTCTTCTCCGCACCAGGTATGCGACTGCTACTAGTCCGGCGACCGCGAATACCGCTTCGAATCCAGGCACTTTTAAGGTTATATTCGTCTCATCAGTCGCGGAGAAGAAGATAAACCCCTGTTTTACGAGGGCTTTGTAGACCAGAGGCGGGGCGTTATCCGGAATGGTAATCGGAAATTGTTGTACCAGTGGTGGTGCGCCGGTTACCGGGATCGAAGGATATTCAAAGGTCTTCTCAAAGCCAAATGCAGTGATGGCTATCGTAAGATCCATGGTGCCTTCCCACGTCTCAGGGCTCCACTCGACTTTAATCTTGTACGTCACGGTATCTCCCGGTTTTGCAGTTATGTTTTCAGGAACAACTTCAACGGAAAGGCTCTCTAAAGGCACGGCCTTTGCAACTGGAGCGGTTCTCGCATAGCAATACCTGGGCTTCTGGTATTCATCATACCCGCAGAATATCTTCTCTCCCCTGCATAGCGCAAAGCCGAGTTTATTCGCTTCATCAACGGCTAAGCAGACACAACCTTCCCCGCATACCGGAGTGGGGGTGGGCGTGGCCGAAGGTTTCTGATAGCAGTACATGGGGTTTCCAGACTGATCGTATCCGCAGATGATTTTTTCGCCTTTACAGAGCTCATAGCCAAGCTCTTTCGCTTCCGCTGCAGTTAGACAGACACAGCCCTCAGGGCAGGAAGGCTTTTCTTCTTCGACCGTTCTGAAGCAGTACTTATAAATACCCTGTTGAGCATCGATCACTTCACATCGTATCAAATTTCCCTGTGCATCGGTGCAGAAATCGAGATTTCGTTTATAACCCTCGTCCTTGGATAGACATGCACAGCCCGTGGGACATTCTTTTACAGTTACAGGTTTTTCGTAACAATAAAGCGGTTTCTGGTACTGGTCATAGCCGCAGATCTTCTGTATGCCCTGGCAGAGGACATAGCCATACTTCTTCGCCTCTTCTTCGGTTACGCAGGTGCAGCCCTCGGGGCATACGGGAGTGGGCGAGGGAGAGACGGAGGGTCTCTGATAGCAATAGAGGGGTTTCTGGTACTGGTCATAGCCGCAGATCTTCTGTATGCCCTGGCAGAGGACATAGCCATACTTCTTCGCCTCTTCTTCGGTTACACAGGTGCAGCCCTCGGGGCATACGGGAGTGGGCGAGGGAGAGACGGAGGGTTTCTTATAGCAGTACATAGGGTTCTTGTATTGGTCATAGCCACAGATTTCTTTTGAACAGAGGACATAGCCATACTTCTTCGCCTCTTCCTCGGTTGCACAGAAGCATCCTTCAGGGCACACGGCTGCGCAGATAGAGGGTATCAAAAGCAGTAGTATCACACCAATCAAGAGCGTCACTATTGTTGCGTCTCTACAGTTCATTTTCTTTTTATTCACCTCCTCATTTAGTTCAGCATTCAGGCTTTAATAGAATGTCCGCATACCCTTAAAAGCTTTGTTGCTCGTACTATATGCAAAACTATTGCTGCTCCCGCGACGTGAGCGCGTATAATCACGAGAAAAACAGGAGAATATGGGTCTTATTTTGGCAATAAACTAAGAATTATCATGGACTACTGTCTGCTCTGCGGTAAGCAGTATGCAACCTCAATCCTGCAGGTGTGTGGTGAGTGCATCCGAAGTGGCAGAGCGGAAGCACTGGCGTATGCGAAAGCCGCGCATAGACAGATAAGGGCGCGCTACAATCTCCCGGCAGAACCGCCGAAGAGTGCCGGCGGAATTCCCTGTTCTCTCTGCTCGAACGAGTGTGTCATGGCAGAGGGTGAGCTCAGCTATTGCGGGCTGAAAGAGAATGTTAACGGTAACTTGAGGTCCTTAATACCTGATGACCATGCCTTACTGTATGCCTACCGTGACCCGCTTCCCACCAACTGTTGCGCAGCGTGGTTCTGTCCCGGTTCATCGCAGTACGGCAAGGTGAATATCGCAGTCTTCTTCTACAGTTGCAACTTCAATTGCATCTTCTGCCAGAATGCCTCGCATAAAGAGTTCGGCATTGTCCAGCCCGTGCGTCTGAACGAGTTTGTTGCAAGCGTAAAACGGTATGAGAACGCATATTGTGTCTGTTACTTTGGTGGGAGTCCAGAGCCCCAGCTTCCCTTTGCGATACGCGCTTCCGAGTCGATTGGGGCATCGAAAAACCTCAGGATATGCTGGGAATGGAACGGCTGTGGCAATCATGGTCTGGTGAGGCGAGCGGCGGAGCTCTCTGTGCAAAGTGGTGGAATTATCAAATTTGACCTCAAGGCATTTGACCCAAACCTGAGCAGAGCGCTGAGTGGTGTTCCTAATGCGCGGGCGTACGAAAACTTTGAGCTGATCGCAACTGAATTCTTTGACCAGTCCAATCCCCCGGTACTTACCGCTACGACCTTGCTCGTGCCGTTTTACATAGACGAGCGTGAAGTCGAGCGTATCGCGTCCTTTATCGCGAACCTCAATCCTGAGATACCCTATTCACTGCTCGTCTTCCATCCGCAGTTCTATATGCGCGATATGCCCATCACACCGAGAGAACAGGTATACCGCTGCTATGAAGCGGCGAAACGGCATTTGAAGAACGTGAACATCGGGAATCAGCACTTACTTGGGTTGTTTTGATATAATACGTTGTTATTGTAAAAAGTTCAGCATTTATTCTTTCTTTGAGCGATGCCCTCGAAATCTCAGAACCTGTACATTCACCTCTTCAAAATGCTCATCATCGGTCACCACAGGTGCGTCAATGAGATATGCGCTTGCCGCGATCAATGCATCAGCTATTGGAATTGCCTGAATTTTGTATTCCCCCGCCCTCATCGCTATATCCTCGTTTATCGGAACTATCTGTAAATTCGAGCGCCTTAGCTGCTCTATCCGTTCCTTCGCAACTCGTTCTCCTATACGCCTCGAATAGAGATAGTAGAGTTCTGTAATTGTAATAGCACTTATAAATCCTCCCGCTCTGGTTTCATCGATCTCTTTTAGAATCACTTCAACTTTATCCGCACCGTCTTCATTGTTAAAGAATGCAATTAGTGCCTTCGTATCCAGAAGGTAGTTCATCTTTTTATCCCCTCCTAGGGGTCTGTGGAAATGGACTGAATTAAGTCTTCAAAGGGTCGTTTATGTCTCCCCTCCCTGCTCGAATTCATCATTCCACTCTTCCCTGAGCGTATCGACCTCTTCTGACGCATTCTTCAACGTATCTATCCCTCTCAGCTTCGATAGTTTTGTGACGGGCTTCAGTATCACTGTCTCGTGCTTTCGCTCGATGAGCAAATTATCACCAGCAGATAGCCCTAGTTCCTTTCGTATCCGTGCAGGGATGACGATCTGCCCCTTCACCGATAATTTTACAATTTCCATGTTTGCTACAATTATTTATAAGTAATACAACCTATTAAAGTTTTACATTCTGAATGACGACTCACCATTCCACTATCCCGAGTTCTTAATGCGCGATATGCTAATCACACCGAGAGAGCAGGTGCATCGCTGCTATGAAGCGGCGAAAAGGCATTTGAAGAACGTGAACATCGGGAATCAGCACTTGCTTGGACTGATTTGATATTATAGAGGAGGATATGGTAGAAGCTCGCTGACTTAGCTGCTGCTGAATACATACCCCTCTATTCTATAAACATTGCTTATAATAGCTAGCAAGACCAGCGGGATTTAGGAGGGCACGGAAAGTAGTAAAGGCAGCAATGACGCTATCAATGGCATCGCCGTGATGATCGCCTATGACCTCTCTTCGTAAAGCTGTGGGGATGCTCAGGGAACTCATCTCCTCGAGGCTTTCAAGAATATGTGCCCTTGCGACGTGATGCTTCTCCTTCCTGCCCTTATAGGGTGAATAGACACCTATCCGCTTCAACGTCGATGCGGGGCACACCTCAAGGAGCCACGGTTTGACCGAAAGTGGCCTCTGCATGGGTAGCACACATACCAATTGGTTCCTCAAAAGTGGGCCGAGCAGATCACGGATCCCAAAGTAGGTCTGGCGATAGAGCCGCAAGTTATAAGGTGAAAAGGGGGTCTGACTCTCCACATCGGTGACTCGCCTTAACTCAGAACCACCTGCATCTGAAAGGCAGGACTTATGGAATTCTTCAGGGCTTGAGTAGCGTTGAGGAAAAGACAAAACAAAATCCTCCCAACTGTCTGTATTAACCAGAGAGCGGGGTAGCCCGAAAGGGAAATCAAACCCGAACGCACACACCCCTTCCCTTTCGATGAAATTACGAAGCGCTGCAAGGCACCTGTTGAGATCTCTCCCTGAGCCCTTCAGGTTTTCCGCTCTACAACAGTCTTCAATTCGCAGACCCCACTCTTCGACTGTGGCGCTCGCAATCCATATCTTTTTTCCGGCATCTGCAGCAGCGCTGAAGTCCACACCGTAGATTCGATGTCTTTTTACAGTACCGATAGGTACTCCTTCAACTCCCATTCCGTTACGTTGACCCGATACCGATCCCATTCTACTTTCTTCGAGGTGATGAAGTTCCGGAATATATGCTCGCCTAACGCTTCTCTTACCAATTTGCTCTTCTCGGTCAGTACAATTGCTTCTATCAAGCTCCCGGGTAGTGTTTTTATCCCTTCGCGCTTCCGTTCATCCTCATTCATCAGGTAAACGTCCTTCTCCGTCGGTGGTGGCAATTCATAGTTGTTCTTGACGCCCGCCATTCCGGCAGCGAGCATGACTGAGAATGCGAGGTACGGGTTGCATGCAGGATCCGGGCTGCGGTATTCGACCCGTGTCGCTTCCTCTTTACCCGGCTTGTACATCGGCACTCGTACGAGTGTGGACCGGTTTCTTCGTGCCCAGGTGATATAGACCGGCGCTTCGTATCCCGGTACCAGTCGTTTGTACGAATTGATCCACTGGTTGGTTATCGAGGTTATCTCCGGTGCGTGTCGCAATAATCCCGCGGTATACTGTTTCGCCAGCTCAGACAGATGTAATTCACCCTCCGGCTCGAAGAATGCGTTTCTCGTTCCTTTAAAGAGCGATTGGTGCACATGCATGCCCGAGCCATTCACCCCGAAGATGGGCTTTGGCATGAACGTGGCATAACAGCCGCGTTGCTGCGCGATCTCCTTGACCACGAAGCGGTAAGTCATCACCTGATCTGCCATGGCCAACGCATCGGCATAGCGAAGGTCTATTTCGTGCTGCGAGGGAGAAACTTCGTGGTGGCTCGCTTCTACTTTTATGCCCATTGCCGTGAGCATTGCGATCGTCTCTCTGCGTAAGTCGCTCCCTGCATCGAGGGTCGTTAAATCGAAATAACCACCTTCATCGAGCACTTCCAGACTCTTATTATTCTTCAGGTAAAAGTATTCCAGCTCCGGGCCAACATTGAAGGTATACCCATATTCTTCCCGCAACTGCTCCAGGTTCCGCTTCAAGACATACCGTGGGTCGCCCTCATAATGACTGCCATCAGGTTGTAAGACATCACCGAACATCCGGGCAACGACCGCTTCTTTCGGTCGCCAGGGGATTATCTGGAACGTATCGGGGTCAGGTTTTACGAGCATGTCGCTCTCATCAATCCGAGCAAACCCTTTTATTGAAGAGCCATCAAACCCCATCCCTTCATCAAACGCGGTCTCTAATTCACTCATTGGTATAGAAACGCTCTTTAAGGCGCCGAGAATGTCAGTGAACCAGAGTCCGATGAATTTCACATCATGCTGTTCGATCGCTTCAAATACCAGTTCCTTCCCTCTCGACTCTCTTTTCATAGCAGGTACGGAGAATTATTATCCGACGTTCTATTTAAAGCATTACCCACCCGGGGGAGTTCCTCAGCACGGGTTGTTAATACTCGCATTCGACGTACTCCTTCGTGCTACCTACGTGCTTCACCGATAGACGCACCAGCAGTCAGACAGATTACTGCCATATCGGATCAAAAAGCTTTAAAGGATGACGGGTGAGTAGTAGAATCATGCTGATAAAAGAGCTCACACGTGAGGAGTTACAGCCTGAGAAGTTTATAGCCGAGAAGATTCAGGAGATAAGAGCGATTGTTGGCAGTGGTTCGGCTATCAATGCGCTTTCGGGGGGTGTCGACTCGTCAACGGTCACGATGCTGGCGCATCGAGCGTTGGGCGAGCGGTTGAAGACCTATTTCATTGATAACGGGTTGATGAGGCAGGACGAGCCGCAGCGGATTGCTTCGCTCTTCAAAACATTGGGTGTACCGGTCGAGATCGTGGATGCCAGGAAGCAGTTCTTCGATGCGCTCAAAGGTCTCATAGACCCGGAAGCCAAACGAGAAGCGATCACGCAGACCTTTTATAAGGCGGTCTTCGGGCGGCTGGTCAAGGCGAGCGGTGCAAAATACCTCCTCCAGGGTACGAATTATACCGATGTCGAGGAGACGGTCGCGGGCATCAAACGGCAGCATAATATCCTCGAACAACTGGGGATCGATACCCTGCAGGCATTTGGGTACACGGTGATCGAGCCGTTAATCCAGCTGAGGAAGCCCGCAATTCGAGCGGTTGCACACGCGCTCGGCTTACCCGAGGAGATTTATGCCAGACCACCATTCCCCGGGCCTGCGTTAGCCGCACGGGTACTTGGGGAAGTCACACCTGAACGCGTCGAAGTGGTACGAAAGGCGACACGAATTGTGGAGGAAGAGCTGCAGCGCACTCGAGCGTTCCAGTACCTGGCGATCCTGCATGAGGATAAAGTGACCGGTATGCGCGGAGGGAGAAGGGATTATGGCTTGCAGGTCGAGGTCCGATGCTGGGAGAGCGAGGATGCGCAAACCGGATCGCCAACACGACTCCCGTATGAGGTTTTAGAACGATTAGCCGACCGTATAACAACCGAAGTTCCCGGCGTGGTCAGTGTTACGTATAACATCACCAAAAAGCCACCCTCGACGATCGAGGCAGTTTAATCATTTTTTGGATAGAGTAGAGGTACTGAATAAAAAAGCACAGGATGAATACTCAATCCCTTACCTCTTTCCGATCTTAATGTGAATTTAGGTGTTCCTCTCGCCCAAAAAACACCATCGTGACATACTCTGCTATAAAAAATCTCATCAAATACATAAGCAGAATGTTCTCCCCACGCCCTTGGAGTGGTAAAAAGAGATAGAGCTTCTGAGGACGAAGCTCAGGTTCGTAAGTCGTCCTTCACCTTTTGATAGTCCCGTAAAAATTCTTTCCCTTTTTCCGTCGACTTGTATACCGAACCTATATTCTCAAGCAATCCTTTAGCTTCCAAATAGGCGATGTAACCTTTTAATCGCGTGAAATTGAGCTTCGTTTTGCATACAATCTCAGTTTTCCCGGCACCATCCCTTGCCACAGAAAGGATGTCTGCCATTATATCCATTTTACTTCTTTGCTCTTTATTCCTGCTTCTGAGATATCCTATGCCAGCAAAAAGAGCCAGAGTTCCTAATACACCCTGTAATTCCACCAGATTTTTGCCGTTCAGTGCCACCATCTCGCTATTTTTCCGTCAACCAAAGATCCATAACACCAGCAACCACAGTATGATAACCGCCAAAGCAGATCCGGCCACAACTAATGTTCCTTCTCTTTCCAGCAGCTCATAATAATTATCCACCTTTAGACCCCCCTAATCCTCTATGGCAAAAACTTGACAGGCATACTCAAATCGCTCCTCTGGCGTCAAATTGCCCAATAGCAATTCTATTTTGTCCCTTTTCAAAGTCCGCTTCAGAAGCTTCGCTTCCCTTTCAACCTGCTGACTGACTTTTTCACTGCTCAAGAAAGGTATAATATTTTTCATGGTTCGTTCTCTCCTTTCATGCTTAACCTAGACAATATTTCCTATAATAGGCAATATTGCTCGCCCATTTAATTGCTATTGGAGCATTGAAGTTAATTTTCGTACATCGATCGAAAAACTTTCAATGAGAAGGTGCGAGAGATCCGCCATGAGGATGAGTTGGAGCACAGGAACCTGAGTTCCCCTATCCCTTCCAACGTTCAGATGAAGGTAGTTCTTATAAAGGATACGTTCTGTTGCCCCAATACGGTAGCTTACCCGTAATTGGTTTACTAGCTCAGTTATGTGCCCTGCACAGCAGTTGCTGCATCATGAACGGTGAAAAAAAGGACATTGAGCCACTTTTTCTCGAATCTCCGAGATTACCTCCTGTGTCCCAAGCTTGATCTGAGGAAGGTACAGGAGGTCTTTGTTTAGCCCAGACGGTGGAGCGGTAAACGTAGTAGGAGTTTCCAAAGCGCTTTATTTCAATATATCGCTCGCGTTGCCTCGCTTCTTCCGAACACACTCTTGGATCCATGAAAGCTATTGGTTCCCTTTCACAAGCCGCCTGAACCAACGTGAGATTACCTAATTATGGAGGGTTATTCCCTAAGAGTGGAAGAGTTGAGGTTGGTAAATAAAAAAGGAATAAATGTGAAAAAATAGAACTGGTGAAGTTTACTCGTTCTTATGCTTGCGGTGGTTGAAGAAGAAGAGCAATCCGATGATCGCTGCGGCGGGAATAGCTAGTGTGCCGAATTCTGGAATTTGCGTCACATCCTCGGATGGCGGAACGAATGCTATTGCTTTACCAGAACTATCTGCGCCCACCGCATCAAAGTGCACCTTCACCGACTTGGTGGTCAGAAGATCGATTACAATCGGCACGCTAATCGTCTCACCTGCTGGTGTAAGGTACGAAGCCCACATCACGCATACAGTAGTTGACTATAAGGAGACTGCTTGGGGCGATGGCACAGCTTTCCCGGGTAAGAACTGGGCCACATACCTGACGTGTAAACCCACTCCAGTTCAGGTAGCTGGCTCTGGAGTATGGCTTGCCACGGACTTTGAATGGTTAACGAACACGTTCAACTCTGAACATGCATTGTTCGTTGATTGGTCAAAGACCCCACCCGAAATATACCCTGTTCTAGAACCCATACTTGACATGGACGACAAACTCATCTTCCAGAAAAAGGGCTGACAGGGAGAGGGTGCTTACAATCTTCCGTCAACTCCGCCAGTTCCGGGTAACAACCACCGCATCTGGTGGGATCGTGACGGCGTAGATCCCTGGCAGAATGGCGAAACTGCAAATACGGGTGCTATCTATCAGGTTGTGATTACTTTGCATGCAACTGATGACACAAGCGGTACTGCCTATATGAACATCCGCGGCCTCGATCAGGGCTTCGAGACCGATGGCAACTGGAACACCATTGAATTGACTCCCGCGGGCATGACCTTCACCGGCGACGTGAAACACCTGCAGGTCTTCTACGGGCTCTATGGCTACGGCGCGACGCACAGTGTGAGCTTCACAGGCATCACGGTAACACAATAATCGTGAAATCGTGAAACCGCGCAATCTCCATCATCCAAGGAAAGATATAAACTGTGGTGGGATTGATTTTTTTTCCCACTCTTCTCTATTTTTTTGAAATAAGGTTACCTGAGTTTGGAAATAATAAAAACTGTGCTTAATAAAACCCAGGATTCTTACCCCAGGATAATGCATAACTCTCGCACCTGCAGTCTCAGTCGCTTATGGATCGCCAGTATCTCGCTCTTTCTTCGTTCGTCCGCTCGGTCGAGGTTATGGAAATACGGGAATATTCGTTTACCCTTCTCTTGCATCAGAAAAGACTTTATATCCGGTGTGATATACCCGTCCGGGATAGTTTCTGGATGCTCTTCATATGCGTGCCGGTTCGCTTCCCAGTTCGTCACCAGCTCCATTACTGCGCTTTTCCCGCCGCGTGCAAACGCCTCGCATAGTAGATACAGGAACCGGATATCCACCGATGCGAGCCCTATATTCGCATAGGGAACGGCATACTGGTTACCATTGAAGACGACCGCTACACCACCGTGTGTTGCAACCTCCTGAAGCATCTTGAAGTCCGTGATGCTATCGCCAACCGCGATAATATCTTGTATCGCGAGCCCTTTCTTCTGCGCGATCGCCCGTATCGCCTCGGCTTTGCGTGCACCGCCGATCACCCGCGTCGAGAAGATGTAATAGCCCAGAGCGGGGAGCTGCTCAAAGAAGAGCTTATCCAATCGAGTCTTTATGCGATCGGAATTGGTCTCGAGATCAGCATGGAGGTCGAGGAGCTCGTGCTCCGCGTCTCTGAGCGCTGCGAATACCTGGTCGCGGAGCATCCGCTTCTTCTCCGCTAAGTTCAGGTTCGTGCAGATGATATGATCCTCTGGCACGCCCAGCTGGCGTCCAATGGTATACGCATGCGGCTCGTAGCTCGTGGAGATGATATAGATGTCCCACGTAGCAGCCCTCAATCGCTCGAAGAGATACTCGGCGCCCTCCACGAGCTTCGCACGCGCGGATACCCGGCTGATGTCCGCTTCAGTGATGCTATGCGCGAGCAGGAACGGCACGATTAAGGCAAGCGTATCGCCGGGCTCGTAACCTTGCCGACCCTCAAGCGCTATAATATCATCGTACCGGCTGATCACCTCGAAGATCAACGCACCCTCCTTGCCGATGAGTTTCATCACTTCGTATGCATTATCCTGGGGTGACAACGGCCCTTCGAGATCAAAACAGATCGTCTTCGTTTTTACCATCTCAAGTTGCTCCTCCCGTGGGGTTCACGTTGCACTGCAGCCTACAGGCTGTAGAGTTCCGAACTCCCGATCACGTTATAGTTCTGCCGTTCGAGTATCCTCCTCGCAGCGGTGAGATTCGAGACCTCAAGCACGATGATCGCCTTCTCCTCACGCTCCACTACAAACCCATAGCAATCCGCGACATCAATACCGTCCTCGCGCAGGAGACCGAGCATATGATGCAAGCTTCCCGGTTTGTCGTCCACGACGACCGCCAGAACGTCCTTCTGAGAGACTGTGATGCCCGCCTGCTTGAATGCGCGAAACGCCGCCTCAGGATTATCCACAATGAACTGGAACACGCCATAGCCATTCTCAGACGAGATCTTTAAGGCCTTGATATTGACATTGGCGTCCGCTAAAATCCCGGTTATCTTCTCAAGCTTCCCTGGCTTGTTTTCCGCAAAGACATTGAGCTGCATCACCATCTCATAACTCACCTCGAAGGTCAATAACCCTGACAGCCTTGCCTTCACTCCGCGGCAGGCTCCCGGGCTCATGGAACTCCACGGTCGGCCTCACCTCGATCTCGTCCTGGATATTCTTCGTAATCTCATATTCGAGCTTCTTCAGCTTACGCAGATCGCCGTCAAACAGTTTCGGATTCAACTCAACCCTCACCGTGAGGGTATCCAGACTGCTTTCGCGCTTCAGTACAATTTGATACGTGGCTGCGACTTCCGGGAAACTCATGAGCACATCCTCTATCTGGCTCGGATACAGGTTCACACCTTTAACAATGAGCATATCATCGGTCCGACCCTTTATGCGCGAGATTCGCACGTGCGTTCGCCCGCATGCGCATCGTTCACCCTCATCTACAATTCGGGCAAGATCACCGGTCCGGTAACGGATTATAGGCATCGCTTCTCGATCAAGTGTCGTGACCACAAGTTCACCTTCCTCGCCTGGAGCGAGCTCCTCACCGGTACGGGGATCAACGACCTCGAGGAGATACCTGTCCTCCCAGAGATGCATGCCATTCTTCTCCTCGCACTCGAACGCCACCCCGGGCCCGTTCAGCTCGGACATACCATAGGAATTGTACGCATCAATATCAAAGGTGTCCTCGATCCGCTGCCTCGTCTTCTCCGAATGTGGTTCCGCACCCACAAACCCGATCCGCAGATCGAATCCATTGGGGTCATACCCCTCCTCGACCATGACCTCGGACACGTACAGGATATACGAGGGCGTGGCATGGAAGACCGTCGTCTTAAAGTCCTTCATCAACTGTATCTGACGTTTTGTATTCCCCACGCCCGAGGGGATCGTCAGCATACCTACCTTCTCCGCACCATAATGGAGTCCAAGCCCGCCAGTGAAGAGCCCATAACTGATGATATTCTGGAAGACATCACCTTTACCCGCACCGGTCATCACGATGCACCGGGCAACAAGCTCAGCCCACGTCTCGATATCCTTCCTCGTATGGAAGATGACCGTGGCTTTGCCCGTCGTGCCGGACGAGGCATGCATGCGGATGATCTCGTTCTTGGGCACGGTGACCAGACCAAAGTCATAGTTATTCCGCAGGTCAGTCTTCGTCGTGAACGGGAGCAGGGCGACATCCTCAGGCTTATTGAACCGCGATTCATCGATCTCCTTCAATCGGGTCCGGTAAAAAACAGATCGCTGACTTCGGGCAATTGTTGCCTTCAGGCGCTTGACCTGCATCTCCTCAAGCTCAGCTCGAGGGAGCGTCTCCATTTCTTTGTCCCAGAACGGCATGGCGTGATAGGATATAATAAAAAACAGCGATAGTTAAAAAGCATTGAGTATGCTTCTCTCACGCTGTCTCGATGAACTTATCGGGTCAACAGATATCACCTATCAAGCCTCGCTCGTGTCCGGTAATGGAACCGCAGTCGTTTACCTTCCGATTGCACTCAATAAAAATAGAAAAATTTAAATAACCGGTCTTTTAAAGAGCACGTGAGGTGATTAAGTAGAATGAAATACGCGATTTTGGTTACGGTTTTGGTAGTTTCTTTGGTACTTGCAGGCTGTGTACAGCAACCAGAAGAACCAGCAGGAGAGATAAAGATCGGGATTGTCGCGTCCTTAACCGGAGGCGCAAGTACAACGGGACTGGATATGTGGCAGTCCGCAGTCCTGGCTGCCGATGAGATAAATGCGAAGGGCGGCGTTAAAGTCGGCGACGAGCATATGAAAGTAAAGCTCATCCAGGGTGATGATGAAACCTCGAGGGAAGGCGGTGTCAAAGCAGTAACGAAGCTGATTACCGAAGACAAGGTTGACCTCTTGATTGGCGGCTTTTCGAGCGGCATAACCTATGCTGATTCGGTCGTCGCAGCGGAACACAAGGTACCGTTCATCATAACCGGCGCGTCTTCTCCCGTCATAACGCACCGGACGGATATCGATACGAGCTACTTCTTCCATCACTGCCCAACGACCGATGATTATGGCGAGAGTACCACTCTTTTCGTCGATGAGATCGTGAAGCCCGCGATCTATGCGCGATTCAATTTCTCTGAAGACCGGCCACTGAGGATGGCAGTTCTCTACCAGGACAGTGCGTATGGCGTAGGCGTCTATGAGGGTATTAAGAAGACGATCGAGAAATACAACCTCAATATGGAGATCGTTGCGGTCGAGAAGTTCAAGATGAGCGAGACTGACTTCAGGAGTGTACTCACCACGATAAAAGCCTCCAAACCCGATGTGCTCTATCCCGCGGCATTCCTCAACGAGCAGACACTCATCGTGGCACAGGGAAGGCGAGATGTTGGACTGAACACGATTTACCTCTCCGTTGAGTGCAATGATGATCCGGACTACTATACGGGCGTGGAGCGCTGGGGCGAATACTCGATCCAGGAGAGTCGATTTGGACCCTATGCGATCCCCTCAGGACCGATCCGCAGTGCAGTTGAGAAGTTCAAGCATGACTTTGAGGCGAAATGGGGCGCACCACCGAGTATGATGGGTGCATCGACCTATGAGGGTGTGTATATCGCCGCTAAAGCGATTGAGAATGCCGGTACACTGGATAAGGAACAGATCAGAGCGTCATTGGCAGAACTCGAGATGCCGCAGATGGTCGAGGCGATGAAAGAGGGTAAGATAACCTTCTCGCCCGATTACCGGGAGAGCAAATTCGAACTCTATATGCAGCAATTGCTCTGGGACGATGCGGTGGGCGAAACGAGACCGAAGATTGTCTGGCCAGAGAGTGTCAAGGAGACTGATTTCGTATTGCCCTCGTGGTACGAGCCGGGAAGTTCATAAATCTTCCCCCTTTTTTATTTTCCTCTTTCTTTTATTCATAACCATGGATGTTAGCTTCTTGATTGCGATTCTTGTCTGGGGTCTTTATGCGGGCTGCATTTACATCCTGCTCGCGATCGGTCTGAACCTGATCTTCGGGGTGATGAAGGTCGTGAACTTCGCGCACGGGGAATTGCTCATGCTCGGCGCGTATACCACCTTCTGGCTCTACATCTTATCCGGGTTTAACCCGTATCTCGTGCTACCCCTGGCAATGCTCCTGATGGCCATGCTCGGCCTTTTTATCGAACGGCTTGGCTTCCGACCCATAATGGGCACCGGGAAGTTGAACGAGATCTTTCTCAGTCTCGGATTGATCTATCTCTTCCAGAACCTCGCGGCGTTTTTATGGTCCACCAGCTCACGATCTATTCGCAGCCCTTACAGCGAGCGTATCGTTCCCCTTGGATCGATCAAGCTCCCCATGGATTACCTCATTATTATCATCATTACAACTCTATTCCTCGTTGCGCTCCAGCTCTTCTTGAAGAAGACTACTGTTGGGAGAGCGATGCGAGCAACCAGCCAGAACAGGGAAGCGGCTGCATTAATGGGGATTAACGTAGAACGAATGGACATGCTCAGTTTCGCACTTGGTTCCGTACTGGCGACGGCCGCCGGGAGCTTGTGGGTGATCAGTGGTCAGATGGCAGACCCCTATATGGGCTCTATACCCGCGATCAAGGCCTTTGCGGTCATTATCATCGGCGGGCTTGGTAGTATACCCGGCGCGATTCTTGCCGGTCTGACCCTGGGTATAGCTGAGAACATGGTACCCTCCCTCATGAAATTCCTCGCGGGGATCATCGGCTTTAACATGTCGTTCACCGCCTGGAAGGATACCATCGCGTTCTTTATTCTGATCATAATCCTCGTCATAAGGCCGACGGGTATATTCGGAGAGAAGGGAGAGTAAGATGAGACTCGAGTGGATGAACCTGAAGAACACGCTGAAACGGGATATGATACGCTCGAAAACCGCTCTTGCAGTCTGTTCAGGGATACTCGCAGTGCTGCTACCTCTGGTTCTGGGCATCAATTATTATCTTATGACGGTCTTAATCATCATGCTCGTCTTTATTATCTATTCCTCAGCATGGAATTTCCTCGCTCTTTCGGGCCAGGGCTCGCTCGGGCATGCCGCATTCTTCGGGCTCGGAGGGTATGCATCCGCGATACTAGCAAGGAGTCTCGAGCTTCCACCCCTGGCGACAATACTACTGGGTGGCATCTTCGCAGCCTGCATCGGTGTCCTTATTGGGCTCACCTGCGTGCGATTGAGGGAGTGGTTCCTCGCAATGGTCACCTTCGGGTTTGCGGTTATAACCCATACCATAACGGCTGAGCTTTCATGGCTCACCGGAGGCTGGGATGGTATCCCCGCGAAGAAATTAGTGCCGGTTACGATACCCAATTATATCGTGTATGAGTACTATATCCTGCTCTTTATAGCAGGTGCGGTAATTCTTACCCTCTACCTGATAACCAGGTCGAGGGTCGGGCTCGCTCTCGAGGCTATTCGAGAGAATGAGCTTGAAGCGAAGGTGATGGGTATCAATGTAACCCGGTATAAGTTGACGGCGTTTGCGGTAAGCGCCTTCTTGACGGGAATCGCGGGAGCATTAGAGATCCATCATTTTGGATATATCACGCCCGAGGTCTATGGCATCGACATCTCCTTCTGGCCGATCATCTATTGTATAAGCGGCGGGCTCTTCACCCTCGAGGGGCCTATTCTGGGTACGGTCATTATCACCATTCTGAGTGAGGGCCTGAAGAGCTTCGGCTGGACCTATGAACGATTAATCCTCATCGGCGTAATCCTCATCCTCGTGGTCATCTTCCTCCCCAAAGGCTTCGTCTCCATCCCGAATAAGCTCAAGTCGAGGCTGAAATCACATGCCTAAGTAAGCCTGGCGCACATAGTGATTATTCAGCAGGTCAGAGCCTTTCCCCTCGAGGATTACACGGCCCTTTTCAAGAATATACGCACGGTCTGAGATCTCAAGTGCGTGATGGATATTCTGCTCGACGAGCAGTACCGTGACGCCATCTTCTTTGAGCTTCTTGACGATCTCGAAGACCTGTAAGACGATCACCGGTGCCAATCCGAGGGAAGGCTCATCGAGCATCAGGAGCTTTGGCTTTGACATCAGAGCGCGTGCGATCGCGAGCATCTGCTGTTCCCCGCCGCTCATGGTTCCTGCAAGCTGCTTCTTTCGTTCATCCAGTTGCGGGAAAAGCGAAAAGACCCATGCAAGATTATCGTCCTGTAACTCCTTTGCTCGTCTCGCATATGCCCCCAGAATAAGGTTTTCAAGCACGCTCATCTTGGGAAATATCTCTCTGCCCTCAGGAACAAGTGCAATTCCCTCGCCCACGATCCGGTATGCGGGCAGTCCTTCAATCGGCTTGCCCATGAACCGAATACTGCCTGACTTGGGCTTGAGCAGGCCCTGGATGGTCTTTACCGTGGTTGACTTCCCCGCTCCGTTAGAGCCGAGGAGGGTTACAATCTCGCCCTCGGTAATGCTAAAGGAGACGTCCCAGAGCACCTGCACCTTCTCGTAAGAGACCTCTAAACCTCGAATCTCAAGCATGGTCATCACATATACGCCTTCTCGCCGAGATATGAGCTGATCACGTTTTTGTCCCGCGCGATATCTTCTGGTCTTCCTTCTGCTATCTTTTTCCCATGATGGAGGACCACGATCCTGTCAGAGACGTTCATGATAATCCGCATCACATGCTCGACCATGAGTATGGTTATCCCCGACTCCCGGATCTTCTGGATGAGTGAGATTGCATCATTACTCTCTTTCGGGTTCAGTCCTGTCGTCACCTCGTCCAGAAGGAGCAGTTTCGGGTCGGTTGAGAGTGCCCGTGCAAGCTGTATCCGCTTCAGCTCGACCACGTTCAGGTTCTTCACCGGGTGATTGAGCTTATCCAGCGGGTAGCCGACGTATGCGAGGTTCTTCTCTGCCTTCTCCGTTGCCTCTTTTATGCTTATCTTCTCGCAATTACCGAATAACGCACCTACAAGGACGTTTTGAAGCGCCGTGAGTTCTGGAAAAGACTGCACGAGCTGGAAAGTCTTCGCTATCCCCCGTTTACAGATCTTATCAGGGCTCAGGCCGGTGATGTCCGTTCCGTCGAATATGACCGATCCTGAGCTGGGCAGATAAACCCCACTTAAGACGTTCAGGAGCGTTGATTTTCCCGCGCCGTTCTGTTCTACAAGCCCGACGATCTCGCCCTTCGCGATCGTAAAGCTCACGTCCTTGATGGCGGTTATGCCGTCAAACTGTTTACTCACGTTCTCTATAGCGAGCATTGAGCATCACGCATGTGCAGTCCACTATACGATGTATCTATTACGTTACTCATTCTTAATAGTTACGGATTTTTCTCGTGAGCATATTCAGGATGGTGGTTGGCAGGCTCGGTTGAGTGAGGCGATCGAGCTCTTAATACCGATGATCATGCCTCAGATCTGGTAAAGCCGTGGATATCGCGCTAACCAAAACCGATTATTTTTTATAGTCCGAAATCGAAGGTTCCTTTGTTGATGAGCATGTTCAGGTACTGGAATCCGAACATCGAACGCATGCCAATCGAGGATCTGCGTAAGCTCCAGGAGGATCGGCTTCGGTCAGTTGTTCGGTTTGTGTATGCTCATTCAGACTTTTACCGGCAGCGATTCAAGGAGGCGGGCATACTGCCTGAGGATATTAAAGAGCTGAGCGACGTGAGAAAACTCCCGTTTACCTCGAAGAGTGACCTCCGGAATACCTATCCCACCGGGATGTTCTGCCTGCCCGGGGACTGGGTCGTGCGGTACCATGTATCGAGCGGCACGACCGGGAAACCAACCGTGGTCGGGTACACGCAGGGCGACATTGATATGTGGACCGATTCGTTGGCACGTGCACTCACCTCGATCGGGCTAGGACGCGGCGATGTGATCCAGGTTGGTTATGGCTATGGGCTCTTTACTGGCGGGCTCGGGCTTCATTATGGGGCTGAGCGAATCGGCGCTACCGTGCTTCCTATGGGTGCGGGTAATACCGAGCGCCAGATCGAGCTCATGCAGGATCTGGGCAGCACAGCGATAGCCTGCACACCTTCGTATTTCCTCTACATAAACGAGGTTGCGCAGCAGATGGGCGTGAGCATCAGGAATGATACGAAGCTCAAAGCGGGGATCTTCGGTGCAGAACCATGGTCAGAAGAGACGCGGAGGCGGATCGAGGAGGCGACCGGCATCAAGGCCTATGACATCTACGGGACGAGTGAGATGAGCGGGCCGCTCTTCACCGAGTGCCATCTCCAGAACGGGATTCACGTCTGGGCGGATTTCTTCCTGATCGAGGTGCTCGACCCGGAGACAGGCGAGCAGGTCGGTGAGGGCGAGCGTGGCGAACTCGTGGTAACGACCCTGGATAAATGGGCATTTCCACTCATCCGCTACCGGGTCGGGGATCTCACCATCTTGAATAACGAGCCCTGTGAGTGCGGACGCACGCATCCACGGATCATGCGGATTCTGGGTCGGACGGATGATATGATCATTGTGCGTGGGATAAACGTCTTCCCGAGCCAGGTTGAGTCGGTACTCATGCGGATCCCGGATATCGGTGACCAATACCAGATCATTGTGGATCGGCACGGGCCGATGGATGTCATGACCGTGCGGGTCGAGGTGACCGAATCGGCGTTCAGCGATAAGATCGCCGATCTGATGTCCTTAAGCAAGAAGGTTGCCAAGGAGCTGCAGCGGGTGCTGAGTCTCACGGCTGAAGTGGAGCTGGTGGAGCCCGGTACGATCCCGCGTTCTGAGGGTAAGGCCAAGAGAGTGATAGATAAACGGAAGGTGTGAGAGAATGGTAGCGATAAAACG
>RXIE01000055.1 GCA_004212135.1 Candidatus Methanophagales archaeon ANME-1-THS
GCATCTCTCGTAAAGATAAATTGAGGAGGTGAAAGAGGAGAGAGATGCCGCCCGCAGCGAGGGTAGGGGATATGACCAGTCATGGTACTCCTTTGAGTCCGGGACCGGGGAGCGCCAATGTTTTAATAGGGGGAATGCCCGCCTGGCGTGCAACCGCGGATTTTCATACCTGTCCACTGGTAACCGGAACGGTGCCGCATGTAGGCGGAGTCGTTGCAGTCGGAAGTGTTACCGTGCTTATCAATAACCTTCCGGCAGCTCATCAGGGTGATCTCATCGTTGAAAGCGGACCGCCCAATACGATCGCTATGGGCTGTCCGACGGTATTAATCGGTTAAAAGGGAGGAGAGAATGGCCAAAGAGTTTTTGGGAAAAGGCTGGAAATTTCCGGTTAACGTTGACACCAAGGGAAAGATAGCCATGGCTCAGTATGAGCAGGATATAAAAGAAGCGATCTGGATCATTTTGAGCACCGCGAAAGGTGAGCGGGTGATGCGACCGGATTTTGGCTCTGGCATCTACGATTTCGTGTTCGCTCCCATCAGTACGGCCACCATGGGCATGATCGAAGCAAGTGTTCGCGAAGCTCTGACGCTCTGGGAGCCGAGGATAGAACTTCTCACGGTGAATGTATCCGCAGACAGAGCAGAGGAAGGAAAACTCCTCATCAGTATTGATTACCGCGTACGAACCACGAATAATGAGTTCAACCTCGTGTATCCCTTTTATCTGAAGGAGGGGAAGTAAACAACGAAACCACCTGAGATTGATTCGCGGAACTTTGACCAGATTGTAGAAGAACTGAGAGCACGTGCACCCCATTATGTCGCGGAGCTGGATCTTTCAGGGGAAAAAGGGCCGGAGATCGCGCTCATTAAAATCTTCGCGCATCTGCTCAAACTCCTCATCGAGCGAGAGAATCGAGTGCCGGAGAAGAATTTTCTTGCGTTCCTTGAGATGCTCGGCCTGAAACTCCTTCCCCCTCTGCCTGCACGAGCACCCCTGAGCTTCGCGCTTGCCACCGGCACCAAAGAGCAGGTTCTTATACCCGCACGAACCCAGGCAACTGCTGGAGAGGTTGTCTTTGAGACGGAGCGGGGTATCACAGCCACCCCTGCACACGTAAGTGCGGCGTATGCTCTGGATGCTAAAAATGACCGAATCGTTGAATGCCCCTCGGGTATTTTTTCCCAGACCCAGGAAAAGGTGACGAGTTTTGAACTCTTTGAAGGGCGGAATGTGCAGGAGCATGCGCTCTACCTGGGGCATGAGGAGTTCTTTCACATGAAACCGAATCCCGAATCACCATCAACAATAGGGCTCGGAGTAACCCTCCTCGAGGGAGCTCAGCAACCCCTCGCGCTTGAGTGGAGCTACTATGGGCGAGAGAAGGATACGAAACAGGCGGGATGGATTGCCATTGATGCCCGCAGAATAACCGACAACACCTCCGGACTCACCAAAACCGGAGAGATTAGACTCACGCTAACCGGTGAAATAGAGGAGACCGAGGTTCATGGCATAAAAAGCAGGTGGATTCGCAGTGCTCTGCGAGGCCCGCTCGCGCGGGATACCAAGCGCCCCGTCGTGGATACCCTAGTCATCAGGACACAAAACACGGTTCATCCGGAGAGAGCATTTTATAACGATGTGCCACTGGATCTGACGCTTGATAAAGCGAAACAGGGCTTCAAAACGCCGCTGTATCCCCTTGGCAAAAGACCGCGGACTCTTGATACCTTTTACTTAGGCTGTAGCGAAGCCTTTTCCAAGAAGGGTGCGGGTGTAACGGTCCGTTTCTCTATAATCTACGCACATGATGTACCCGTACTAAGGATTCATGGCGTGGGTCCAAAATTCGCGGAGAAGTTGAATGCTGCGGGCATTCGCACCGCTGCGGACCTCATGAAGTTCACACCCGAGCGACTTGCGGCTCTCTTAAAAACCAAGCAGATCAAGACCGCTCAAAATATACTGGAGGCGGCGAAGAAAGCATTTTACGATAAGACCCATGAGGAGGAGAAGAGAGAGGCGCGGCTCACCCGGGTCAGTGGGGAGGAACTCACGCTTTCCTGGGAATACTGGAATGGGAAGGGGTGGGTTGCCCTCCAAGATCTGGAGACTGACAAAACGGATGGTTTTCCTGAGACCATCACCTTTATATGCCCGCCCGATCTGGCCATCACGAGCGTTAACGGGCAAGAAGACTACTGGATCAGGGTGCGCATCATTAGTGGCGATTTCGGGAAGGAACGATATGTGGAGAAGAACGGGGCGTGGAGCGTGGATATCAGCCAGATCAATCCACCCGTGCTGGGTACAATCACTATAACCTATGACAATACGCACGCACCACAAACGCTCCATCACTGCATTGCGTTCAACAATCTGGACTTTGTAGACGTTTCAGAAGAAAGCCGGAGCAAGAACAAACCTTTTGAGCCTTTCCAGCCCCTTGAGGATGACCATCAAACATTCTACCTCGGGTTTGATCTGAGGCTGGAGAAGGGACCAATCAGTATCTTCTTCGCCCTCGAGGAGCAGGAATATTTGGAAGAAAATCCGCCCCTGGTTGAGTGGGAGTATCCTGCGGAGATTCAAGGTACGACGAAATGGACCCGTTTGGATGTCCGGGATGAAACGAGGAATTTGACACAGACGGGAACCCTTGAATGTATCTTCCCTCTTGACTGTGCCAAGACGAGGAAGTTTGGAAAGGAGCTTTACTGGATTCGCGCTGTAGACACTGGAGATACATTCACGCCGCTTTCTAAAACGTATGCCGGGTTAGCTGATCGCATAGAGATTGATAAACTCCACCCGTTTATACTACGGGACTACCTGCTTCCCGGATTAAAAAAATATAGGCCTGAGCTTTATCCCGCGTGGCGCGACGGGTATCTACGAGTATCCTCAGGTGAGGCTCCGCTCGTACCCCCGAAATCGTTCTCAAAGGAGGGTCTCACATCCTCCGATGTGAACTCCCTCGATGCTGTTGATCCCGCGGGTGAGCGTGAGCCCTGCACCAAACGCCTGAGGATATTTCACCGTGTGTGGTCCCACCCTCCTGAGATCCGCTGGTATTCACCGGCTCCGCGGATAAGGGGCATTTATCTCAACACCACCTGGGGCATACAGGCTGAGACGATACGTAACGAGATCCTCGGCTCGAGTGAGGGGACTGAGAACCAGACCTTTTCGGTCACGAGAATACCGGTACTCGATGAAGAGCTCTGGCTCAATGAGCTCAGCGCCCTCTCTGAGGGTGAGATGGAGGGGATACTCGAAAGGGGTGAGCTGACAGCCAAGCCTGTTAGAGACGAAAAGGGGGATTTTACCCAGTTCTGGATCAGGTGGCAGGCTGTCGACGATCTTATCGGCTCTTCCGGGGCTGATCGCCACTATGAGATCGATCGCACGACCGGTGAAATCAGGTTTGGGGACGGTGTGAATGGCAAGATTCCGCCCCGGGGCCGAGATAATATAAAAGTGGACTACAGGCCAGGTGGTGGCAAAAAGGGGAATGTTGGTGCGTTAGAAATCAAGACCCTCAAGACCGGTATAGCCTTTGTAGATACCGTTTCCAATCCTCTTCCTGCAGGAGGAGGCTCAGAGGCAGAGATCGTCAACAGGGCGTTAGAACGGGGTTCACAACTGCTGCGGCTGCGAGATCGAGCGGTTACCCGTGAGGATTTTGAGTGGCTCGCTCTGCAAGCCTCACGAGAGATCGCACGTGCGAAATGCCTTCCCCACGTTGATAACCGAGGGGAGCCCTCTCCCGGATGGGTAACGGTCCTCATAGTTCCGGAAAGTGACGAGGATCTCCCTGTGCTCTCCCTCCAGCTCAAAAAGCGAGTGCTCGATTATCTGCGGGAGCATGCAGCCACTGTCGTAGTAGACCCGGAGCATCTCCAGGTTACCGAGCCGCGGAAGGTGAGTGTCGCAGTGGACGCCACGCTCATCGCAACTTCTCCGGATGCTGTCCCCGGAGTCGAGAAGGCCGCCTATACAACGCTCAAAGCATTTCTCCATCCGCTTACTGGTGGGTATGAGGG
>RXIE01000056.1 GCA_004212135.1 Candidatus Methanophagales archaeon ANME-1-THS
AATCCCGCGATATGCAGAAAAGATAGATAAAATGGTATTTCCCGGCATTCAAGGTGGGCCGTTGATGCACGCGATTGCGGCGAAAGCTGTTGCATTTAACGAAGCGCTGAGCGCTGATTTCATAGTATACCAAAACCAGATCGTAAAGAACGCGAAGATATTGGCAAACGAATTGATGATCAACGGGTTCGATCTGGTATCAGGTGGCACGGACAATCATTTGATGCTGGTGGACCTAACTAAAACGGATCTGACGGGCAAAGAGGCTGAAGAGATACTGGGTAAGGTTGGGATCATTGTGAATATCGTTCCTGGACGGTTCGAAACGAGAAAGCCCTTTATCACCAGTGGTATACGACTGGGCACACCCGCTGTCACGACACGGGGTATGAGAGAGAAGGAGATGAAGTTTATAGGAGCGTGCATTACTAAATCGCTGTATAACACGGGGAATATAGTGATCCAAAACGAGATAACGGACGCGGTTAGAGATCTCGGTATCCAATTCCCGTTATTCAACGGTGAGGAGTAGATCGCGGAAGAAGAGAAGTATGGATAAGGTTATTGATGGGAAAAAGATTGCGGAAGGGATTGAGGAGAAGGTAAAACAGGAAGTGAGGGGCATAGAGGAAAGGTACGGCATTACGCCCGGGCTTGCGACCATTCTCGTTGGTGAGGACCCTCCCTCCAAACTGTATATCAAATTGAAGCACTGGGCCTGTCAGAGAACGGGCATAAAGTCTGAGAATTACAAATTCCCGGAAGAGACGAGTGAAGGAGAGATACTAGAACTACTGGATGAGTTGCAGTCCAGGAACGATATTCACGGTATTCTGGTGCAATTCCCACTCCCCAAGCATCTTGACGAGAAGAGAATCATGCAGCATATAAACCCGAAGAAAGATGTTGATGGTTTTAATCCACTCAATTTCGGGAATTTACTTATTGGCAATGAATCTGCGGGTTTTGTTCCCTGCACTCCCCAGGGTATTATCCACGCGCTGGGTGCGTATAATATAGCGATTCAGGGCAAACATGCGGTGGTCGTTGGTCATAGCAATATTGTGGGAAAACCAATTGCGCTGATGTTATTAAATCGAAATGCGACGGTTACGGTTTGCCATGTGTATACTCACGATTTGAAGCGGTACACCTCGAGCGCTGATATTCTGGTCGTTGCAACAGGTGTTCGAGGACTCATTGGTGCGGATATGGTCAAACAGGATGCGGTGGTATTCGATGTTGGTATAACGTGGGTAGATGGTCATGTGTATGGCGATGTTAGATTCGAGGAAGTGGTACCCAAAGCCTCTTTAATCTCCCCAGTGCCAGGCGGTGTGGGTCCGATTACCGTGGCAATGCTTTTAGAACATACGATCAAAGCGACTCAAAAGAGCGTGACTCACTGATAGTATGAAGCACCTTAATCTTGGTCCTGATCAGCCCGCCCAGGTCATGGGTGTTATTAATCTCAGCCCGGAGTCTTTTTACCAGGGTTCGTATGTTCCAGAAGATTCGGTTCTGGAGATTGCGCACCAGATGGTACAGGATGGTGCCCAGATACTTGATATCGGTGCACGATCCACCGCTCCGGGAGTCATGCCAATATCCAAACAGGAAGAACGCGAGCGACTAATACCGGTTTTAAAACAGGTGATGGGGAATGTGGATTGTGCGATTTCCATCGACACGATGTTCAGCGATATTGCGGAAGAAGCATTGAATCTCGGTGCGGATATAATAAATGATATCAGTGGACTGCATGTGGATGAGCGCATGGTACCTGTTGTTGCTGGTTCTGGGTGTCACGTTGTGCTCATGGCATCAGAGAAGCGACCGGGAGATGTTATTGGTATGAATGCGGTCCTTCAAGCACTCGAAAGAATCATAACGTTTGCGGAGTCACACGGTATAGACCCCACGAAGATCATCGTTGATCCTGGTGTGGGTCGATGGATTCCTGAAAAAGTCCCGCTCTATGATTTGGAACTCATTGATCAGTTTGAACGGCTACAGATCTTTGGTAAGCCGATTTTAGCAGCAGTCTCAAGGAAGTCATTTATTGGCGCGATTTTAAAAGAGCCGCCTGAGAATCGTCTATTTGGTAGTTTAGCGGCAACCGCTCTTGCGGTCTACAAAGGCGCGAAGATCATACGGACACATGATATCAAAGAAACCCGGGATGTCATGAGAGTCGCGGAAGCGCTCAAACCAAAGAGGGCGGCATCGCAACGGGACGATACTCAGGTGGAGATCATTGACGTAATCAGCCCGGAAGATGCGGTCTATTGTATGCGGGCTATTGGTACGACTGAAGCAGGTGCGCGGATAATGAAAAACAAATCGGTATTAAAAGCAATCCGAATTAGCAATCTGACAACGACCGAAGCTTTGATAATAAAGCAGGAGATGCTATCAAAAGGAGGAGATGCTGCATTGCCACGGGACGCGATCTCGCACGAACGCGAGAAAGTTGATCTGATTATCTTTGGAACCATTGTGCAGATTAAGCGATTGATAGACAAATTACAATACCAGGCACGCACCTTACCCGTCATTGCGGATTTACTGCGAGAAACACTGGCTAAAGACCATGATCTCGCGTATAAGTATACTGTAGTATGATACGCGCACGTCAGCACGAATTGAAGATGGAACTCTATGGTATAACGACCCCGATTATCAAACCGGGTGACAATATCATTGAGCTCCTGGCACGAAGTATGAACGAGATGGACTTTGAATTCCAGGACGGTGATATTATGGTCCTGTCAGAATCAGCAGTTGCGACTGCGGAGAACCGGGTTATTAATCTTGCGGATATCGAACCTTCCGTAAAGGCAGTCGATTTAGGAAGACGATACTCAATTGACCCGAGGGAGATGGAACTGATACTCAAGGAATCGGATGAGATTATCCGTGGAATCCCGGGGTTTGTGCTGACCTTAAAAAATGGCTTTTTATTACCGAATGCCGGGATAGACCATTCGAACGCACCGGAAGGGCATGTGATCCTGCTGCCCGAAGATCCGGATACCAGTGCACGAGAGATCCGGAGAGGATTGGAAGCGAGGTATAACTGTCGTATCGCGGTGATCATCGGTGATAGCCGAACCCATCCACTGAGATGGGGTTCTGTTGGGATTGCACTCGGCTGTTCGGGTATACAAGCGGTCGAAGATGCAAGGGGTAAAACAGATCTTTATGGCAAGCCCTTGAAGGTAACACGGAAAGCAGTCGCAGACAATCTTGTTTCGGCTGCGGAACTCTTGATGGGTGAAGCGGATGAAGGTGTGCCTGCGGTTGTAGTGCGGAATGCGCCCGTTGCAATTATTGAGAACGGTGAAGGGATTCCCCAGATACCGATGAGCGAGTGCTTGTATTTTGGGAGTTTCACGCGGACAAATCGTTAGCGATTCGGAAGGTTTAAATAGAAGAGAAGCAAGGATGTTATAACTCATGAAAATTGTAATAACCGGTGGAGCGGGCTTTATAGGTTCGCATCTCGTGGATGCCGTTGCGGAGAAGCACGAAGTCGTCGTTCTGGATAACTTTGAGCCGCAAGTCCATACGAGCGGCAGACCTGAGTACCTGAACGAGAACGCGAGATACCTTTTTGGAGACGTGAGGGATAAAGCGGTGCTGAGAAGTGCTCTGGAGGGCGCAGAAGTGGTTTTCCACGAAGCCGCTGCGGTAGGCGTGGGACAGAGCATGTATCAGGTGGAGAAATACGTAGAGGTGAATACCATGGGAACAGCAAAGCTTCTGGATGTCCTGGTGAACGAAGAGCATGAGGTGCAGAAGCTCATTGTTGCCTCCTCGATGAGCATCTATGGCGAAGGTGCTTATGCCTGCGATGATTGTGGCATGGTATATCCGACATTGAGGACAGAGGAGCAGTTAAAACGCGGGGAGTGGGAGATGCGATGCCCACATTGCGGTAAAATAGTAAAACCGATTCCGACCAGCGAAGACAAGCCATTGCATCCGACTTCGATTTATGCAAGTACCAAACGGGACCAGGAGG
>RXIE01000178.1 GCA_004212135.1 Candidatus Methanophagales archaeon ANME-1-THS
CACCTAAAAACGCTACTACTGCTACTCCTATTAAAGAAAGAATCTTACCTGCATCTTGGGCGTCAGGCGTTTTTCGGGTTATTTTTTGCCTTAGTTCGTTTATATCTTTCAAAACTTTCTCAACAATACTCTCAACGGGCTCATCCATTCTAAATGGGGTCCATTCAATTGAGGTTCTAACTGGAGCACCCTCCTCAACAAGCAGTATGCTCGGTTTATTTATCTTAAGCGCGTAATTTGTCTCATGTATAACCCATTCGGATTTTATACTATTTTTTGTTAGAACTCCGAGAAAAAAATGACTTTCTCCAATTAATTGTTCAAACTTTTTGGGAAGATAGCTCCCAGGTTCTCTATGATCTTCGGCTATAATTGGATCAATACCGTAATTGTCCAAATAATTTTCAAGTGGTCTGATAAGATACATATCCTTTATGCTATGTGATATAAAAGTTTTATAACCTGTGCGAGGGTTTTTGATGTTAATATGGGTTGGCTCCGACCAATGCAGTTGTAATTCACTTGGTGTTCCGCCTGTTGAAGGCAAATGTTGGCACTCTATTCCGAAGCGAATAGCGTATTCCCCCAAAGGTAATTCAGGTATCTCAAAAGCTATCGAAAACTGTTTCTCTTCGGATGGATAAAGCAGGACTCTTGAATCAAGGGCATACCATTCTTTCTTCATCCATTCTGGTTGAATCCCTGTTCTGTATACATACAGGTCTGAATTTGAAGTATTTTTTAAAGTGAACGTTACAGATCCTTGTTGAGATGGTAAATACCTTTCTTGACTGAAATTTTGCTTTATTACTTTCCAAGACGAAGTTGTCTCTCTAGGTGTCCCTCGCTTGAATTTACGATACACCTTGTAAACTGTAGGTTTTTTGTAGCCCGCTTCTATTAACTCATTAGGGGTTTTTCCAGCCGTTAATTCCTTCCAAATTTCTTCTTCTATTGCCATTTTTTATCACTTCCTTTAAGGCGCTTCCCTTAGGAACGGGCGCTCTATTATTTATTTGATAATGTTCAGTATATAAAAGTTAGTAGATTATACCTCATAAGTATATTGATTGCAGCTTTATCCACTTTGCTTCTGATTTTCACCAGCAGCAGCACGGGTATCCCCTTGCGCACGTTCTCCACATCTTTTGCAACGCAAGACATCACTTCCAGGGACCTTGTAGTTTCTTCTTCATTTCGTACAACAGATGCAATGCCTCGAGTGGCGAAATCTGTTCCACATTTATCGACTTGAGTTCTTCGAGCACCGGGTGCTCCTGGACGACGTATTCCTTCTTCACGACCACTTCCTTCTCTTCTTGCACTCGCCCTTCGCTTTTTTTGGTTGCCCGTTCTCCTTCGCTTTCCATCCGTTTTAAAACGGTTCTGGCAGATTGTATGACCGCTTCAGGCAAGCCTGCGAGTTTCGCGACCTGTATCCCGTAGCTCTTTGAGCCTTTGCCCTCCACAATCTTCCGGATGAAGAATATATCTCCCGCAACCTCTTTTATCGAGACATTGTAGCATCGTGCACCATCGAGCATATCAGCGAGCTCGGTGAGTTCGTAAAAGTGAGTTGCGAACATTGTCTTCGCCTTTATTCGCGTATTCACATATTCCCCGACAGCCCATGCGATACTCACGCCGTCGAGTGTGCTCGTGCCTCGTCCAATCTCATCGAGAATGATCAGGCTGCGTTCAGTCGCATTGTTCAGGATATTTGCCGTCTCGCTCATCTCGACCATGAAGGAGCTCTGACCCATAGAGAGATCATCGTACGCGCCCACTCTTGTAAAGATCCGGTCTACAACGCCTATTTTTGCCTCCTTCGCGGGCACAAACGAGCCGAGCTGTGCCATGAGCACGATTAACGCAACCTGACGCATGAACGTGCTTTTCCCACTCATATTCGGGCCGGTGATAATGAGCAACCGGTTATTCGAATCAAGTCGGACATCATTGGGTACAAAACCCTCCTTTACCCCTTTTTCCACCACCGGGTGCCTTCCCGCCTGTATAACAATCTCGTCACCGTCATCTATCTCAGGGCAGCAATAGCCGCTTTCGGCTGCGACATCGGCGAAGGCCATGAGCATATCCAGCTCGGCGATCGAATTTGCAGCTCCTTGGATCTCCTTCGCACGTTTGGCAACCTCTTTCCGTATCTCTTCGAAGAGCTCATACTCGAGTTCCTTTATCCGTTCCTCCGCACTGAGTGCCTTCGCTTCGTACTCCTTCAATTCTTCCGTGATGAACCGTTCGGCTTCCGTGAGCGTCTGTTTCCGTATGTACGAGGCCGGTACGTGTTCAGCCCAGGTCTTTCGTACCTCGATGTAATAGCCAAAGATCTTGTTATAACCCACTTTGAGCGATTTTATTCCGGTGCGAGCTTTTTCCTGCTCCTCGAAGTCGATTAACCATCTCTTTCCCGCATGCTTGATCGTTCTCAGCTCGTCCAGTTCAGGATTAAATCCCTCTTTTATCAAGCCCCCTTCCTTTACGGTCACCGGTGGCTCTTCGAGTATGCCGCGTTCCACGAAATCGATGACCTCAGCGAAGGAGCTCGACTTTAATGCGGTCAGCGCCTTCCTCATTTTTTCCGAGCGGCAGTTCTTTAAGATCCCCCTCAACTCTTCGATAGAGCGTAGCGATCGCTTGAGTAAAATCAAGTCACGAGCATTCGCGTTACCATACGATACCCTGCTTACTATCCGCTCGATATCATAAATGCCTTTCAAGATCGCTTTTATCGATTCCCTGAGCAGGATATCCGCATGGAACTCGCGTACCGCTTCTTCTCTCTGTTTTATCTCTGCGATATCGAGCAGCGGGAACTGCACATTCTTTTTCAGCAGTCGCGAGCCCATACCGGTCAGTGTTCGGTCTAACACGCTCACCAGCGTACCGCGCGGTGTGCCGTCCCGAATATTATAAAAGAGCTCGAGGTTACGCACGGTCACGCTATCCAGGACCATGTAATCGGATACGAAGAACGTCTTGATCGGTTTGAGGTGTGCCAGCACCTTCTTCTGGGTATCACGGAGATACGAAATCACGGCACCGGCAGCGGTTATGCCCGCTTTGAACTCCCCGCATCCAAAGCCGTCGAGCGAGATAACGCCGAAATGATTGATCAGTGTGGTGTATGCATTCTTGTAATCGAAATAATACTCATCGTAGCGTGAAATGGTACATGCCTCCCGTCCAAGCTCGAGTTCAAGCGACTCGGGCAGTATGATCTCAGCCGGGTTCACGCGTTCAATTTCATTGATGAGTGAGGCATGCGTGGCATCATCTTCAAATTCAGTAACGGCAAACTCGCCGGTTGACACATCGACGATGGCAATACCCACCGTGCCCTCCATGAGATTCACGGACATCAGATAATTGCTGACCCGCTCTTCCAGAAAGAAATCCTCGATGACCGTGCCGGGCGTAATGAGCCGCACGACCTCACGCTTTTCGATATCCTTCTTCTCTTTATCCTCGATCTGCTCACAGATCGCGACCTTGTAGCCTCGCTTTATCAACTGCTTGATATAGGGGGTGACTGCGTGAAAGGGCACGCCAGCCATGGGGATCTTACTCGCCGGTCCTTTACCACGGCCCGTAGCGGTTAACGTAATGCTCAGTTCCTTCGATGCGAGCTTTGCATCCTCACCGAAGGTCTCATAAAAGTCACCGACCCGAAAGAGCAGGATAGCATCCCGGTATTTCTCTTTGATCCGGTAATACTGCTCCATCATCGGGGTGGTATCGGGTATTGGCATTCCTCGTTATGTGTTAATCCTTCACGAAGCGGGATAAAACTTTCTTTTAAGGAGCGGGCGACAAATCTAGTAATAGAATAAATAGGTGAAGAAGAAAGGAAAGAGATGGGCCCGTGGCTTAGCTCGGATAAAGCACCGGCCCTCTAAGCCGGTGATCGCGGGTTCAAATCCCGCCGGGTCCGTTCCTACATTCGGGGTCTGCATTTGAGCACTATAGCTTGCGCCTTTCCACAGGGTCTAGAGCCAAAAACGAAGACTTAAATATAACAATAAACCGAAAGTCTTATAAATGATATTGCGTATATCTAACATAATGATAGAATCAAATAACAAAAAGTTAGATATAAATAATTGAGGTGCGATTATGAACAACAGACAACAGCAAATGAGAAGGTGGGATGAAAACCAGAATCAAAGAGTTCAGGGCTCGCTATGATTTAACGCAGGAAGAACTCGCGAAATTGGTCGGCGTTAGAAGGGAGACCATTTTGTTCCTGGAAAAGGGGAAATACAACCCATCTCTTAAATTAGCACATAACATAGCCAAAGCGCTGCATGCAACGATTGACGAATTGTTTATCTTTGATGATACCGAAGATGGAAGCGGCAATCCTCAACTCAAGCCACGAGATCAGGATTCAGCATACTGATGAGCGTGAGAGAGAGCAGATACTCAAAGCACTTGAACGAGTCCCGGGAGAGATAAAAGCGGCAGGTTACGACGGGTGAAGCCGAAACGGTTATAAAAGAAGTAGTGAGAAGGTTATGATATTTTTATACTCCAAGATATTTTTTATACTTCAGTTCTGGTGATATAGACATGAAAACTGTAGACCCGAAGCTGGTAGAAGAAGCGCATGTGCTCTTGCACCCGATACGGTTCAGGATAGTGAAGCTGCTTGCTGAGAGACCGATGCACATCAATGAGATAGCTAAAGCGATGGAAGAAGAACGACGGCTCGTTTCTTACCACCTGCTCACCCTGGAGCAGTATGGTTTTGTGAGCAGCAAATACGAGATATCGGAACATCCGAAGTCAAGGGGAAAAGCGATACGGAAATACTGGGTGAACGGGAAAATGGAGGATGTGATCTCAGAGCTTAAGAAGAAGCTTTGACGCATCCACCTCCTTTTCTTTTTCTTCCTCTTCTTTTTCATCTCTGAAAACCGCCTTAAATATAATAATCACTCAAAACTCTGAATTCCGTTGGATCATATGCACTTGAGCTCAGCTCCCAAAAATTCGAAACTCAGCGCCAGTAAAAGCAGTTACATAAGGAAAAAGGTGCTATGAGAAGTATTTTAAGTTCTACTATGAAGAAGATAGAGGCGCGAAGGATTGTTTTGCTAAGGTAGATAGAGGAGTAAGAGGAGAGCTACAATGAAATTTTGTCCCCGTTGCGGATCTAAAAATCTGAACTACACGCCCTGGCTTGGTGAACTCTATGTATGCAGAGCGTGTGGATATAAAGGTGCTCTTGTGGTAGAAAACGGTGAAATCGCAGAAGCTCTAGCAAAGGAGTTTAAAACGAAGGATAAAAAATAGGTGCAGAATACATCATTTTGAACGCATTCGTGCCCCGGCAAGCCATTTTGGCACTCGATTTTGGTATTCGATATACTCTTTAATTAGGTGAAATAAGTTCATTTTTAACAACGCACACCTATCAACTCATATACACTCACTACCACATCACCAATGGAAGAATCAGTCACCTTTTACTCCGAACACCAGAAGCTCGTTGGAAACCTGCATCTGCCGTACGAAAAAGCGCCCTGCGTTCTTACGTTACATGGCTTAGAGAGCAGTAAGGACAGCGGTAAATGGCCCACCGTCGCAGCGCGCTTGTATGCTGCTGGCTACGCATGCTTGCGATTCACGTTCCGCGGCTGTGGTACAGGACCGGCAAAAAGTGAAGGTGAATTTGAGGACGTGAGCCTGACCGGCAGAATACGCGATTACCAGGCCGCCTTAGAGTTCCTCCACGAGACAGAGAAGGTTGATATGCGCAGATTGGGTGTTATGGGCTCGAGCTTTGGTGGCATGGTTGCAGTAGCAGCTCAGGATAAAAGGATCAAAGCTCTGGTCATCCATTCAACCCCGTACACAATGCGGCACCCGCAACACGAGGCGGGCGAATATTACGAGCTTCCCTCGGGCAGAAGAGTTAAAAAAGGGTTCTATGCTGATCTCCGAAGCTATAACCTGCTGAACGCTCTACGAACCGCGCCCCCAATACTGATTATACACGGGAGCTCGGACGAACTCGTTCCTCAGGAGCATGCGCGGAAACTGTACGACGCGGCACCGGAACCAAAAAGATTAGAGATTGTGGAAGGCGCAGATCATGTCTTTTCCCAGCCTGAACATTTGCATAGAGTGATCGAGCTGAGTTTGGAATGGTTTAAACGGTATGTGGTCTAAAATCTTCTTAATATTGCGTAGTGTATCCTTAAATTTCCTATCCATGTTCCGCGGTGGCTATTTTCTTTTTTAAACGTGCTAGTTTATCTCGCTCCTCCACCTCCTCCACCGAAACCGCCACCACCGCCGAATCCACCTCCCCCACCAAACCCACCTCCACCCTTCACGGTTGAAGGGGCTGTCATACTGAACGCGTGCCCGAAGTAAATTGGCATGTACGTTATGGCATGAGCTTCAGGAACGCTTACCTGTAATTTCTCCATTGCTTCTGCAACCTTATCACCAACGCCAAGCGCAGTTCCATAGACGAGCCATTCCTTCCACATGGTCAAATCTTCAGGCGCATACTTCTGGATTGATGCAAAGTCTGAGAGAAACGTTTTGAATGCATCCCATTCAAGTTTCTCCTTATAGTATTCTTCCGTCCACCTGCCGAAAAGCGCAGAAGGAAAGAATAGTGGAGGAATAGACTGCAAAACTAAAATAAAGGAGGAAAAAAAGCAGGAACGTGATTGCGGATACACAGCCCCAAAGTTAAAAAACAGAAAGAGCATCACGAACATTACGAGAAGGAACAAAGCAATCAGTATTATAGCATACTTTCTGCCGCTCATGACAAATTCCCTCGCAACTCTTTTATCTGCAACTTTCATGAGCTCTCCCATTCTATCCCGAAGACTCATTTTCGCAGAATCACTCATCCCCTCGATCCGGTTCTCAAAAGCTTTTGTGTCAAAGATGTTGTTTTCCGCATAGTCTTCCAAAAACCTCAATACATTTCGTTCATACTCATCCTCCGCAGCATCAGGTCCTTTCAGTAGTTTTATTCTCAAACTTCCACCGATGCCCAGTGCTGTTTCTAATTTTATTCTCAAACTCCCTGCTTTGCCTTCCTCCGTTTCTAGTGCCACTATCCCTCGCCTCTGCAAATCGAGCAAGGTTGCATAAAATCCGTGTTCATCAAAATCAAATGCATCTCTTTTGAACACGAGGTTCACCAGCCAGGGCTTTCTGCTCTTTGGCACGTAACTCAAGAACTTGGGCACGGTGAAAACTTTCTCCCTGCCGTATTTGTAGTAAATCAATACAAGCACTGCCGGAAAAAGGACGATCATCGCTCTTAATGCATAACTCAATGCAGAGAAGAACGTATAACTCGTGACAAAATGTGAATTTGCTGCGATCGTTTTTCCCTCAACATCTGATACGTCTCGAGAAAATCCATCTATAACATCTACAATTTCGGGTTTGAGCAGCATTTCTATCTCCAAAAGGGTATCTTTTGGGCTCTCGCCCGTTACAATCCAGATATCACCATCCTTTTTAACATCCATCGGGGGATGCGAGAAAAGTTGAACAACGTAGCCTCCCGAGTCATGAATGGCTATGGTGACCTGCTTATAAGGGAGATGCTCATTAGCCAGTTTCAAATTCACGTGACAGTAGTTAGCATCGCATTCTAAGGGAGGATGTACCTTAAAAACATATCCAATTTTGTACTCCCCAGCATCAAATCTTTCAGGCTTGTACCATCCTGCCTCATTCATCAATGCTAGGGAGCGAATAGTATCAGTAGTATAGGATGTTTGAGTTGTTGCAAGTAGTTTTACATCACCTCGAGAGTCCTTCGTATAAGGGATTGTGCCTTGGGGCGGTGAGATGCTGACCGGCTCTACATATGGTGTACCAAGCTCGTCCCATGATAGAGGTGCTTCCCAAACCCGATAAAGCATCCGGTACTTGTCTGATTCCTTTATTTCGTAAATGAAAGTTTCTTCAAGCGTCCCATTTGGATACAAATCCGCTCTGTAACTATCAACATAAACGTCTCCATAGCCTCCTGGGCCGCTAAGACCTGAAATGTCACCTGTTAGAAGCAGTCCAGCAGAACCAATCACGATTACCACAAGTATGAGAATTACAATTTGCCGCTCTTCACTCAACTCCAACTCACCTCGGGCCTTCTCAGTTCCTCCGCTCTAAACTCGAGATAATCCATCTTTTTCAGCCCAATAGAGGATCCCACAAATTTTGAAGGCACGATATCAAGCCGTGTATTAAACTCCTGAATGATGTTATTATAGGTGTATCTATGTCTCGCTATCTCCTCTTCTAGTTCCTTAATCGCGTTCATCGTGACCATGACGGTCTCCGAAGTCTTTAATTCTGGATAATTTTCTGCAACCGCAATGAGTCTTCCGAGTATCCCTCGGCTTTCTTCATCTATTCGCCTGAGTTCCTCAGTGCCTGCTTTCCCAATACTTGCTCGCATACTGGTAATTTTCTCGAACGTATCCCGTTCAAACCTTGCATAGCTTTTCACCGATTCGACGAGTTGCTCAATCATATCAAGCCGCTTCTTCATGGCAACTTTAACCTGTCCGAGTGTTGCTTCACCCGCATTTCTCAAACTCTGGAACCGGTTGTAAGTCAGGAAGAAGTAAATAATAAGGCTGAGGAATAAGACTACAATTATAAGCAATACCAGCATTAGAGCGTTCATACTGCTATTACATTCCGCGTTTGTTTAACTACTAAGACACCGAAACGGCGGAAGGATGAATTTATCACCCGGTTATCACTCACTCTCCCATTGTAACAATTATCAAGTTAAGCTTAAAAAGCTACTTAGGAATAAATTTAGTTGTTTTTACCGTTTTAACCGCAATACGTTCAAAAAACCAAGCATAAATCACTCCGATCGCCGGGTTTAGAACCTTAAACAAATTAAAAATCAACGATGAGCGCGCTCGCAATTTTTCCTGCTCGCCTCAGTTTTTCTACCGCTCCCCCGACCGCCATGAGCGCATTGGTATAAAAACTGAATTTTTTAATCACCTCTATATGGCGTTGGGTATGAACAAGTTTCAGATCAGCCTCAGTGGCAAGAGCGGGTTCGCCAAATTCAAAATGACCCTCCAATGCAGCGTAAATACTCTCGATCCTCCCTTCCGCTGCTGCTGGATCGCGGGTATAAACTTCCCGATAGGTTTCATGGTAGACTACCTTCATCTTACCATCAGCACGAATTTCTCATTTGCCAAACATTCTCCGGGTATAGTCAATCCCTTTCAGATATACTTTCGCCGCGCCTAATAAACAGAGATGTGCCTCAATCAGATGTCTATTAAATTCCTCGTCACGTCTTCGGACCTCATTCAGGCATTGTTCAGCTTCCTTCGAAGTGCCTTGACCCGTTCTCATATACTGTTCATACTCCTCACAATACCATTTCTTGTCCTCCAAAGCCCTCTTTGCGGCATCAACCCACAGCATGCATTCGTGTATCAATATCCGTTTCATCTCAATGCAGGTCTCCACCGTTTCCCAATTATTCGCCCTGTTCATCGCTCTCAACTATGCGCGGTAACGCTCATGGCACTCAGCATACGTAAGTATTTGGTGTGGTGGCGGAGCATTTAATTGTTACGGGCTTGGGGTAAGAACCTTAAGTCACTTTCTTCGACTAAACGAAAAGAAACCAAGTGAATGCATGTAAAAAAAGAAAAATTGTTTCCTCCTGGTTTGACAAGAGGAAAAATTACCCTATACCCCTATCCTCGACTAAAATCGTTTCGGTCGATGATTTTGGTAACATTCTTGACAGTAAACAGGTCTGCTGCCATCTGGTTTAAATGGTACTTGACATTCTACCCCGCAGTCTGCACAGGTCACGGTGTGCATCTCCCGAGGTGGACGATCAAAGCCCTGTCTTCTTCTGTCTGAATCCCATGCTCGCTTCATGTTATACCTCCTTATGGTAGTGTACTTGACTCTTGGTATTTAAATAACCTCAAAACCTGAGGATACTCGACGGGTGGAGATGGTGGTGTTCTTGATGCACGATGACCTCCCAACCCCTTCTCAACGCTTCTTCTCCGCCGCTTCGAGATTCCGGATTTTATCAGCACAAATCGTATCCGTCTTCTTCCCTCTCCACTACCCAATCCTCTTCAAATTCAATACACTCGCTTCGAGTACCTCGCTTCTTTAATACCCGCAGCAGTTCTTCTTCATCTTCGCTGAACAGCTTCGCTTTGCGGTTCATTGCTCAGTTTCACCTCCATGACCCTTACAATAGCGTGTCTCGATATTTAAATAAATACTCGGCATGACTGCCCCCGGGGCATGGCTATCTATCCGTCCACACTCATAATATCCCATGTTTAAGCGCGTATCTTATTTCATCCTTCTCGCTTCTTCTTTGATAACCGCCTTAGATTTTGCGTCCGCGTTTTTGAGAGCGCAGCTTCTTTAGAGCACAGCGTCCTTCCTTAATCCCAAAGAACCTTATTTTACAATATGAAAAATTCTATTGTCAATAGTAAGTTTTATATACCCATTGCGTGCTATGCTCATGCGGGAGAAGATGCGTGCTGCCCCTACGCCTTCGGAAGAAGACGAAGCCTAGGAGAAAGATAGATGAAGGTCGTTCCGTTGCCATGACTTCTTTATCCTCCCATCAGGCTTTATAACGGTTTGTTTTTTACAAGCTCTGCCTTGTATACGATGCAGGAGCATTGAAGCTCTATTATTTCGTCCGGTATCGCTTCTCAGCTACTCCGAGGTGTGGATAACGAGATGAGTTAAAGAGCCGCGAGGAAAAAGGTAGCAAGCTCTGCTGAAGGGTACACGACTAACTTTGCAGATGCGTCCTCCAAAATTTTATATTCAAAAAGCACTTCCTCAAAGATGGGAGGATATTGAATATGCCTATCAGTATCAGGGAGTTTGAAGCGGGTACAAAGAAGGACCCACTCGAAGAAGAAATCGTGCAATTCCTCGAGGAGAACAAAGATAAGGCGTTTAGTGATCTCGAGATAGCCAAAAAAGTGGTCTTTAAAGGCAAAATTATTGGTGAGGATTGGTTAACTAATCTTGTTCGAGTTGCCACGTGGTGGTTCAGTTTTCACAGTGCGTTGGATCGATTGGTAAAAGAGGGACGAATTAGGAAGCGGAATATCGAGCGCGTTGATTACTATACCCTCTAATCGATCGGTTCAACCTTCTCCGCGGGGTAAAAGCGAGCCAAGCAGTGCGGCTATCAGCAAGGCGAAGGTATTTATATACCTAAAAATCAAAGGTGATTGGGGTGCTAAAAATGGTAAAAGTATCAATTGATATCGATAGAGATTTGCATAAAGCGATAAAGAAGAAGGCGATTGATAACGAGGTAACAATGAAGGTGTATATCGTGGATGTATTAAGAAAGGAGATCGAAGCCGGGGGCGAAGAATAACCAAAAACGGATTTACCTGCTCAAGCTATTCATTCATCTCTTTCTTATCCCTCGATTCTTGATGGTCTTGATGGACTGGTCTTATTATAATGGAGTGGCAAAACTGTCCACGGAAATCCGGCGATCGCATCGTGTAAGTGTCTGGATGTGAGGACTGGTTTTCTTATATATTCAGGTACCAAGTAACTTGTAAGAGTGCGCACGAAGATGCCTTACTTCAACATCAACTGGAACATCACGAGGGCATGCAACCTCCGGTGCAAGCACTGTTACTATGATGCAAGCACACCCCTGGAAGACGAACTCAGTACCGAGCAGGCACTTGAGGTCATTGATGAGATTGCGACCACCTTTGGTTCGAATGCGCGGGTTACCTTCGGGGGCGGTGAGCCGCTCATGCGCAAAGATTTACTGGAGATCATTGCGTATGGACACGAACGAGGTTTGCATCTCATGCTTGCCTCAAATGGCATCCTGCTCGACGACGATCGTGCGGTTCAGTTAAAGAACGCAGGCATTGAGGAGGTCATCATTGCAATTGACGGCACGCAACGGACGCACGATGCGATCCGTGGTAATGGCATCTTTGAACGGACCGTGAAGGGTGCACGCGCCTGCAAAGCGGCTGGATTGGATTTAGTCGTAGATCCCTGTATCATGAAGCTGAACGAGCGCGAGACCGCACAGATTCTTGATATCACCGAGCAGTTGGATGCACGGCAGTGCCGGTTCTTCCATTATATCGCTATGGGCCGCGGGCAGCATGAACTGCCCGATGGTGAACTCGACAGCATCAGATATGCAGAAAATCTGACGCAATTATATGAAGAGCAGAATAAGAGACGAGGAATTGAGATCTGCACCACGCAGGCATCACAGTACTGGGTCGTTTTGAAGCGGAAGGAAGACGCAGGGCTCTTCGTGCCTGATTTCTATTATAACGAAGCTCCGGGTTGTCGAGCGGGTATACAGATGCTCTCCATCAAGCCGAACGGCGATGTCGTGCCCTGTCCGCTTCTCGAGGTGAAGGTCGGAAATCTCATGCAAACGAGTCTTCGGGCGATTATGGACTCGAGTATCCTTGTCAACCTGAGAATTCGCGCGTTGAAGGGCAAATGCGCGGTCTGTAAATTCAAGCAGCTCTGTGGCGGATGCCGGGTGAGAGCATATCGCTATTCGGGCGATTACCTGGCAGAAGACCCGCTATGCAGCGAGGTCTTCTTTGAAGAGGCGCAGGTGTAGAGCGATTTTATTTTCTTCTTCGCACCACACCATATCCAACAAGCGCAAGCAAGCCAGTAGTCAACAGTAGTATCGTTGGCAGCTCTGGGATCGGTGCTACAAATCCTGCCACGCTCGCGGAATCTATCCCATCGGAGGCAGCGTTGTATTTTTCGGTGTTCATTCCATCATTCTGCTTATCAACTATGATGTCATATTCATGGTAGGTAACCGGGGCATCTGAGGGGATTTCCCAGATTAGCACTGGACTGAAACTGCCTGTTGAATTGGTTGTTATCAATTCTTGCACTCCATCTTCCGATGGGTCTTCGCCAGAGATAAGTGCATTGCCCTCATCTACGGGATCATCTTGTATCCAGATTTTGTAATTTATATTTGATTCAAGCCCGCTGCCCTTGACATAGACGTTCTGCCTTGGAGCAAATTGGTTCACCTCATTACCAACGATATCACAAGAAGTGATCTCAGGTAACCACTCCTCCTTATAATTCTCAAAAGGCTCCACCAGCGGATGGTAGTCCCTGTCCGAATCTATGGGGTAGGGATTATCCCAAATACCATCGTTATTTGCATCTGTATCTATGTAATCATCCCAGTAATTACCTAAATAATTGGTGTAAGTCTTGCCGTTGTATTTGTAACTTATTTTCTCGGTGGAGTTCCAGATGTTGTGCCAAGAATCATAGGCATTTTCAGTATTATTTACATTTTCAGCATTATTTGCGAAGTTATTGAGATAAATAAAGTTATCTGGTACTGCGTTCCATCCTACCCAAAGTCCTATATTATTATTTGATATATTATTATTTGTGATTGTGTTATTTATGGACCACATACCCCACATGTAAATACCATAGCCATTATTGGTTATAGTATTATTTGTAATACTACTCTCACCGAAATATGTTAAAAAGAACCCATAATTATTGTCTAAGATAATGTTGCCTCTGATAGTACTGCCTAAACCTGAGTAAGATGCTGCGATGCCATAGTTATTGTTACGAATTATATTATTCGAGATGTTACAATAGTAGGAAGAAATAAAAATCCCAGCTTTATATTCTCTAGCTCCTCTTACTGTAAACCCACTTATATTTACATAATCCGCAGTCACCTCAAACACGTGGTCATTTGGATTTGCAGCCGGAACAGTCGTATTTTCTGCACCACTTGCAGATACAATCGTAATGCTCTTGTTCACATCCACGTTCTCGGTATAAGTTCCATTATAAACGATGATGATGTCGCCGCTGGAGGATGCATTCACCGCATCTTGTATCTTGGTAAAATTGGCATCAGGATAATCCTTTAGGTCGTCATCTACATGCCATATTTTGGATTCAACGCTAAACAATATACGTAACAAGAGATCATCGCTACCTGGACTGAAAATTGCTTCTGAAAGCATTGCCATAATTTGCGATTGGTTACGACCAACGAAATCATTTGGGGAATAGCCATAATCCTGCAAAGCTTCAAATAGGTTACTACCTTCTCTCATGGTGAGTGCATATAATCCATCACGCCCTGGTGTCAATGCTAACAGGCAATAAACACCGGAATCTGTATCGTTGGGGATTCTTATTACTCTTTCAAAAGTATAGTCTACCTTTGAAACGTTCGCTGAAGTGAAGAAAAGTCCGTCCGAAATTGCGGCTTCAGAGGTGAAAGAACTAGGAAACCTCTTAAGACCTTTAGGTCCGATGATAACAATATCTACCTTATCCGCACCGGGTGCCATTCCTTGCACAGCTATGGAGCCACCTTTTACAACGGTGCTCACATTCAACATTCCAGTGAGCGATGGTGAAGCAAGCCATATCCCTGAGACTCCATCGGGATCAAGGTGCTTATACGCAATCCTTACATAGTCACCTATGCCAATACCTCCAACATGACAATTCAGATAAGCTTTAATCACACTTACGCCCTGAGTGTACGCACCCATGTTCGGAAGCGGTTTTCTTGTGTTCCAGTTCCAATTAAACGTATGATCTGCTCGAATAGACAAATTATTAGCCATCAAAATGTCATCAATTACGATATCTAAATTTCCACTTGCAGGTGTCGCCCCCCGGACACTCACGTTTCCTCCAATGGGCACCAAACTTGGCATATCAAAAATAACGTTTGTCTCACTTTGTTCTAGAGCCTTGATGTTCCCTACTCCTTGTTCTGTCGAAGGGACAGCAGCAAGCACTTCAAAAGGTTCTGTGTCAATGTTACCGTCTATGATGTCCTCTGCCTTCATCGCATAAGTTCCAACGGCTGCATCTGTTGTGTCGAAGGTAGCAGAGAACTTTTTGTCTACCACCATGACAGAGAGCGCAGTTAATTCTTTAGGACCAGAAATTGTTGACAGGGTCACGACAGAACCATTTTCAAGCTCTGCAGTCCCGGTTACCACAAGCGGCTCACCGACATAAACTGTTGCAATTGGGTTAAGTTTTATCACTTCGCCAAAGGATGTTGCAGCTGTGAAATTTAATAACGAACCAAGGTCGTCGCTTCCTACTGCGTTAAATGTTGCTGCAGAAGTTATATCTATAAGTTGTTGTGTGCTTTTGCCAGGAAAAATAGCCTGAGTTCCTCCCTTTGAAGCAATATAATCCAGCATAGCATCAAACAGCTCGCCACCTGTTCTATTAGTAGCACCGTATACGCCATCTTCTCCCGGGGAGAGAACTATGACGTAATGGACGCCAGTATATACCTCTTCAGGGATTCTTATTTCTGCCTTGAAGGTGTTGTTCTCCGCAACTTCAACAGTCATGAATTGAAAGCCATCCGCCAAGGCTATTTCTGAAGCGATGGAATCAGGCATCATCCGGAGACCTCTTGGTCCTATTACTACAATATCCACAACATCCGTCTCGGATGCCTCTCCACTTACATTCACACCTTCGCCCCTCTTTACTTCGCTCTTGTCAAGTTCTGCAGTAAGTAACGGCGGGAAATCGCTATTTGCGGCATCAAACGTCTTGCCCTTTTCTTCTACCGGTACTGCTTCTGTTGAAATTCCTATCCCCACCAAACTAACAGAAGCACTTCCAACGAACGCACACAATACCAAAAGAGCAACACTAATCCATAAAATTCCCTGCTTTGTATCCATCTCTCCGCCTCCCCTTACTTCTCCATCTCAACGCGTGGATGAAGCTACGGTATATGCAAAACCGTTATAAAAAGGTATAAGAACTTATCGTCCGTACCTGAGGTACTGACCTGATATAATTTCGGAACTCCTCGCGGTGAAATCTCCTAATCTGAGCTTTGGCGACATACAGGATGCATATGCGAGGGTTGGGTAATGCCTTTTGATATTGTTGTGGTTGAGTGCAGCTAAAATAACGAGGGAATATGGAGTCCCTCTATCTTTTAGCTCGAACAGCAGTTCAGTGCATACTCGTACTGCACGTGGTTGTGCAGCGCGCCCACGTCGCCCATGTTTATGCCACCCATGCAGTTCACATCCGCAGCCCATCTATTGCAGATGGTATAGCCGTATTGCACGTGGTTGTGGAGTAGCCCGACATCGCCCATGTTCACCTTACAATCACAGTTCACGTCGCCATATCGTCTCCAATTGAACGTTCCATCATGCCAGATAGCTAGAATTTCCATGCCCTGAGAATCCAACAGTGCACAATACTCCATGGGATCATCCATGTCGAAGTGCAATGGAGTTGTGCAGTTCTCTGGGTTATCATTGGCACAAGAAATCCAAAGTGTTCCAATCTTGTAATCCCCTGTTAATGCTGGCTAGAACGTATCGTCCGTACCTGAAGTCCTGATATCGCGCAGGATATCCCCGAGTGATATCATCTCACTTCAAGAACACTTCGGTGTCGGTACGGTGTGCAGCAGGATCACTATATTTCAGGAGAACGAACTTCAAGAGCCTGAGGCAGACGCAAAGCTTAAAATTTATAAAACTACTCACTCCTTCCCTTCGCACCATAGACCTCTTCGGGCTCAAAGACCTTCTCACCCACAATCTTCCCGTCCAAGGTGCGGTAAAAGCACGATCGATACCCGGTATGGCAAGCGCCCCCGATTTGCTTCACCTTCAGCAGCACGGTATCCTCATCGCAATCAATCAGAATATCCTTCACGAGCTGCTCATGGCCTGACTCCTCGCCCTTTCGCCATAACTTGCCACGGCTCCTGCTCCAGAAATGCGCCTTCCCTGTTTCGAGGGTGAGCCGCAGCGCCTCCTCGTCCATGTGCGCGAGCATGAGGACCTCACCGGTCTCATAATCCTGAACGATCGCGTGCTTCAGCTCCTTCTCTTTGTGCGTCACGTCTTCTGACCCGCTTGCGTTTCTATCCGCGGATTATCCGTTTCAACCTATTTCTCTTCCTCGTGCTCCTCTTTGCTCAATATCCGGACACTATCGCCCCGAAACCATCGGTTACCGGGATTATTCGCCTCGAAGAGCTCAATGGTGATCTCCTCATGCGCCTCATCAACCTTCTTCACCCGTGCCCGTTCGCCCTTAAACGGCCCCGAGATTATCTCGATGATGCTCCCCTCTATAATCCCGGTAACCGATGGTTTCGGGGTGAGGAAATGCTCGATCTCTTCTAACGCCATTTCACCCTTGACCAGACCACGCGCATGCGGGATGCTCTGCACGATCTGCTCGATCACCTCGGGAAAGGCCGCTTCGATCAGGACATAGCCCCTGAGCTCCTCAGGCACCAGGATCGCTCGCAGCCCATGGTCACGCTTCTCTTTCTCTTTTATCGCGCTCTCAACCATATTTGCAACTGCTTGTTCCTGGTTCACCGTGGTCTTCAGTGCATAAATCCCCATAGCTCAAAACCCCTTAGGTAATACGGCCATTAAAAGATAGATCGAAAAACCGATGGTGCCGATCAGTGCCATCGCCGCACCCGCGATCTTAGAGATCTTTAAAAATTCATCTCGCTTTGGCCTTTTAGCCAACTTCAGGATTCTTATATACTCCTTGACCTTCTTGGTAAGTTCCTCGACCGTTAGTTGCATCGCGATCCCAGTCTCAACGCACTATCTCAATGCCAAATCGTTCCCGTTTTACATCCTTCCGTGCATAAATCTGCTCTGATTTCACGCCGGTCACGATGAGCAAGGTCCGTATCATATTCTTCATCTCCGGGCTTATCTGCACTCCCCAGATAATTCGCGCTTCAGGGTTCATCATCTTATAGACCTCCTGGAGTGCTCCTTCTGCTTCCTCGACCGTCATATCCTCACCGCCAATCACGTTGACCAGCGCGGCCTTCGCGTCAGTCACATCGACTTCGAGCAGCGGCGAGCTCACTGCTCTTCGCACTGATTCGATCGCTTTATTCTGTCCGTCCGATTCCCCGAACCCGATCATTGCCATGCCACCATCTTTCATCACGGTCCTCACATCGGCGAAGTCCAGATTGATGAGACCGGGTTTGGTAATCAGCTCGGTGAGCCCCTTGACCGATCGCATCAGCACCTCATCGGCAACCCTGAAAGCCTCGTTTAAGGGCAATCGCGGCACGACATCCAGCAGCTTGTCATTCGGGATCACGATCAACGTGTCGGTATTCTCACGCAGTTGCTCAAGTCCGTAGACCATATTCTCCATTCTTACCGCGCCTTCAGCGCTAAAGGGGAGTGTGACCACACCAATAGTGAGCGCACCGGCTTCTTGCGCTGCTTGTGCCACCACGGGCGCTGCTCCTGTTCCGGTACCTCCGCCCAGGCCACAGGTGACAAAGACCATGTCTGCATTCTCAACCATTGCTTTTATATCCATTTCGTTCTCCCGTGCCGCCTCCTCGCCCAGCCGTGGAATGCTGCCCGCGCCCAGCCCCCGCGTCGTCTTCTTTCCTATCAAGAGCTTCCGCTCCACTTTCGAGAACAACAAATGTTGAGCGTCGGTGTTCAATGCAAAGAGCTCAGCACCAAAGATACCCTCATCGGTCATCCGCTGAATCGTGTTGGTTCCGCTCCCCCCGCATCCAATCACCTTAATGACCGTTCTTGCCCTTTCCAGGGTCTTCTGTAACTCCTCATCCCCTACCGTCTTCGCTTCTGCTTCTGCCCCTTCATACATCCTTTCATTCTCAATCTGTTTCATCCTTACTTCCCTCTCATTTAGTCAATCTCTTTGCACTCCTCCTTTAAAACCTTTTCCCCACCCGGGGAGTTTGGGAGCTCGATGCGGGGGGAGGGATTTGAACCCTCGAACCCCTACGGGACAGCGACCTCAACGCTGCGCCTTTGTCCTCTTGGCAACCCCCGCATGCACGCCTGCGTCCCGAGCCGCCGAGCCGCATTTGTATACCGTTAACCCTTTAGGTTAGGTAAAGAAGAAAGTTCCTTCCACGATCTTGGTCACTTCTTTGATCGGCATCTTCAGTTCACGTGCTACCTGCTTCACATCCTCAAATTCCGCAGCCACGCTGAGCACGTTGCCTTGCGCATCCTTCCCAATTTTCACGCGCACCTCACGTTCCACACCCTTGATGCGCACCTTCACCTTCTTCTCTTCTCTATCCGCAATGAACCGGTGCTTTACTTGCATCATGCGAACACCCAGCGAACCCGTCTCCTCCATTATTCTATACGCGATTCGAGCTGCATCGGGGGAAGCGGTCATCACCTTGATGATATATCCCGTCCTGCCTTTCTTCATGAGCGCGGGAACAATCGCTACATCTTTCGCTCCGTTCGCCATGAGCACCTCTGCGAGGTTGCCGAGTACCTCGCCGGTTACAGTATCAACATTGGTTTCCAGCACTTCAACCTCATCCCGTAACAGGTCCCCGATCTCACCCAAGCTCACCCGTAAGACATTGGGCAGTGGCAAATCCCTTGAGCCTGCTCCATAGCCACTCTGTTCGATCCGCATCTGAGGTAAGAAAGGCTCAGAACGATGGACAAAATGCGCTAATATCGCCGCCCCCGTGGGTGTAAGCAGTTCAGAGGCCGAGGCGAACGGACCACCTTGATAGACGAGTGAGGTATCTTTCAATATCTCGACCGTCGCGGGTGCCGGAACAGGCAGTAAGCCATGCGCAGCTTCTACAAATCCACGGCCTACCACCCTGAAGGGCACAGGTCAGAACTCCAGTCCCGCTTAATGTAAGCCATGTGCAGCTTCTACAAATCCACTGCCTACCGAAATAGGCGTGCTCAGAATGATATCCGGCCGAAGATCCAAAAGGGCAACGACACTCCCCACTACGTCCCCTAGGGTGTCCAGCGCGCCAAGTTCGTGAAACGTTACGTGCTCCTTTTCCACTCCATGTACCGTGGCCTCGGCATCTGCTATTCGATCAAATATGCTCAATGAGTGCTGTATGATCTCGTTGCGCAATCCACTCTGCTCTAATCGTCTCACGGTATCGGTATACAACTGCACCTTCCCCGCTCTTCCCTTATCTTCATGGGCCTTGCAGAGCAGCTCGACTTTTTTCGCCGCAATTCCGCGTTTATTCACCGCGTGTACTTCTAGCTTTAGGTCAAAAACAGCGATCGCATCGGCGATCTTCGACTCCTCCACGCCGAGATCCAGGAGACTGCCGAGGATCATGTCACCGGAGGCACCTGAAAAAGGCTCAAAGACCAACGCTTTCATCCTGCTCTAGTATGATACAAAGGAAACGATGCCTAATATATGCTTCCCCCTTCTCGGTC